>JAOAPW010000034.1 GCA_025463105.1 Candidatus Acidiferrum typicum
CGATGGCGCCGTACTCGTACGCGACGGCACCATCATCGCGACGGGATCCCGACGCCAGGTGGCGCGCCTTTCCGAAGCGCGTGGCGCAAAAAAATTGGATTTGGGTGGACGCGTGGTTCTCCCTGGGCTTGTTGACTCCCACACGCACCTGATTTTTCCCGCCAGCCGCGCCGCCGAATACGAACAACGCGTTGCGGGCGCATCCTACGAAAAAATCGCGCGCAAAGGCGGCGGAATTCTCTCGACGGTGCGCAATCTGCATCGGGCAAAACCGGAAGCGCTGAAAACAAGAGCGCTCGCAGCCTTGCGGCAATTCGCAGCTCATGGCACGACTACGCTCGAAGCCAAAAGCGGCTACGGACTGGACACCCGGAACGAATTGGCCATACTCCGCCTGCTGAGCGAACTCCACCAGGAGCAGCCGATCGACATTCACGCCACTTTTTTAGGCGCCCACGTTGTGCCTCCGGAGTTTCGCGGCCGGGCCGCCGCCTACGTCCAATTCCTCGCCGGAGAACTGATTCCCCGCGTAGCGCTGTCAGGCCTCGCTGAATTCTGCGATGTTTTCTGCGATCGTGGCGCATTCACAATAGCGCAGGCGAGGCGCATTTTAATGGTGGGGCGCGCCTGCGGTCTCGTTCCCCGCCTTCACGCCGAGCAACTTTCGCGGGCAGGCGGCGCCCGTTTGGCAATTGAGCTCGACGCGGCGAGCGCAGACCATCTGGAAAAAATTAATTCCGCCGACGTTCGCGCGCTGGCCGCCTCCAACGTCGTGGCCACGCTCTTGCCGGGATGTTGTTTTCATCTGGGCCTCGTGCACTACGCCCCCGCGCGGAAACTCATAGACGCAGGCGCCATTGTTGCCTTGGCCACGGACTACAATCCGGGGAGCAGTCCCACGCTCAGCCTGCCCATGATCATGTCGCTGGCCTGCGCCCAGATGGGCATGAGCCCGGCCGAAGCTATCGCCGCCGCGACAATTAATCCGGCCTATTCGTTGCGCCGCCACGCACGTATCGGCTCCATCGAAGTTGGCAAATACGCTGACCTGGCGATCTTCGATGTGGAGGACTACCGCGAAATACCGTACTATTTTGGTGTTAACTATTGTGTGATGACAATGAAGCGCGGCGAAATTATTTACTCCCGCGACGGAACCCGACTGCCCTAAGCAATTCCTCAATGTCTCATGAAACGCCTCATCGAATGCGTGCCGAATTTTTCCGAAGGGCGCGACGCATCGAAGGTGGATGCGCTCGTCGACGTGATGCGCGGCGTGCCAGGCGTATTTGTGCTCGACCGTGAAAGCGATGCGGATCACAATCGCTCAGTAGTGACACTCGCCGGGGAACCCTATTCCGTGGCCGAAGCGGTACTTCGCGGAATTGGCAAAGCCACCGAATTGATCGACTTGACGCGGCACTCCGGCGCGCATCCCCGAATCGGCGCAACCGATGTGGTCCCCTTCATTCCCATCGAGGGCTGCACGATCGAGGACTGCGTGGCGCTGGCAAGGCGCGTGGGCCGCGAAATATGGGAACGCTATCGCATCCCCGTCTATCTCTACGAATCGGCCGCGACACGCCCGGACCGCATCAATCTGGAAAATATCCGCAAGGGACAATTCGAGAGTTTGCGAGAAGACGCACCTCGCGATCCCGATCGCGCGCCGGATATCGGCGAACCTCGTCTGCACGCGACCGCCGGAGCGATTGCGGTCGGCGCGCGAAAATTTTTGATTGCGTACAACATCAATCTGAACACGTCCGACGTCGCCATCGCAAAAAAAATCGCCAAAGCCATCCGGTTCTCGAGTGGTGGACTGCGTTACGTAAAAGCGATGGGCGTGGACCTGAAAGCGCGCGGTCTTGCGCAAGTCTCCATCAACCTGACTGATTTCGAGCAAACACCCCTGCACCGCGTCTTCGAAATGGTCAAGTGCGAAGCCGAGTATTACGGTTGCGCAATCGTCGGAAGCGAAATCGTCGGCCTGATTCCGCGAAAAGCCCTGGAACTGACAGCCGAGTTTTATCTCCAACTCGAAAATTTTTCTCCTGCGCTCGTTCTGGAAAATCGTCTGGCCTCCGCCTTGGAGGGAGCGCCATCCCAACCGGGTCAGGGAAAACTGGCCGCGATGGTACAGCCATTTCTTGACGCCGTTTCCGCTCCGTCAGCAACTCCAGGTGGAGGATCAGTGGCCGCCTTGGCGGGAGCACTGGCCGCAAGCCTTGGCGAAATGGTGGCAGGCCTCTCGCGCAAAAAGAAATCCCAATCCGCATTCGTTGAAGGATTGACCGCATCGATTGAGGCCATGCGCCAGGCGGCCCGCCAACTCGCGGCAGCGATCGATCGTGACGCCCAATCGTATGAGGCGGTCATGTCGGCATTTCAACTGCCAAAGGAAACTGCCGAGGAGCAGACCAAACGCGACGCTGCAATTCAAAGCGCCACCCGCCATGCAACCGAAGTGCCCATGGAAACGGCCCTTGCCGCGGTGGAACTTTTTGAGAAATTAGTACAACTCGAAACTATGGCCGTGCCGTCTATGCTGTCAGACTTGCATGTGGGCCGCTGGATGGCCGCGGCAGCCGCGCGCGGCGCGCTTGAGAATGTGGCGATCAATCTTGCCTCGCTCCATGATTCGTCTTACGTTTCGGAAATGAAGTCCCGCGTGGCGGCAATCGAAGCGCGGCTGACGGCAAAGCCAGCAATGATAGGCCGGTGATTCCTTTCTGGAATCTGACGGTGAAATGTTGGAGGAGACTCGTGAATACAAAAAGGGTTTTTTCGCTCGCAATTCTAATCGCACTGGCATTTGCGTGGCCCGGGACTTCCCGCGCCGGCAGCGTAGGCTCGGATTTACTGGGCTTGTTTCCCAAGAACTCCGGCGAGGTGGCCTACGCGGACCTCAAGACGGCGCGCCAGTTTCCCTGGTTTACGCAGCTCAAGCAGCAGATGCTCCCCGCGAAATTCCGGGAATTCGAAACGTTCCTTACCTCCGCGGGAGTCGATCCCAACACTCAGGTGACCGAATTGGTCTGGGCCGTGGTTCCGAGCAGCGCCACAACAGACGCGAAGGGCGGATCGGTCCCCACGACGGAACAGGTTGTCGGGATCGCGCTCGGCCAGTTTCAGCGCTCCTCCGCGGAAGCCTATTTCGCGGCAAAAAAACTCCCAGTCGTCAAGATCCGCACCTTCTCTCTATTCGCTTTCGGCGGAGGCAGCGGGCCCAACGACCTGTTTTTCTTTTTTATCGATTCGAACACAGCCGCATTCGGCCAGAGGCAGGAGCTCGAGAAGCTGATCGGTTTGCGCTATGGCGAAGGGGAAGGTCTCTATGCGAACACAGACATGTCAGCGCTCGTGAACCAGGCAAACGGCGGTGGGACAGTCTGGGCCGTACTCAACCCGGCCTACACGCGGCTGGCAATGCAGCAGCTCGTGCCGGAAACCTCGCAATTCCCCGCTGCCGCCCAACTCGCTTCCAAACTCAAGGCTATGACCATCAGCGTCAAGGGAGGCAGCGGGATCGACGCAAAATTTGAAGCCGTTTGCGGCTCCGCGGAGGACGCCAATACGTTCGCCGCGCTTCTTCAGGCGGGACTCATGTACAAGAAGTATCAAGTCGGAAACACGAACCCCGATCTGGGGCAAATGCTCGATAACACGCAAATCACGCCCGCAGGTGACCGGCTCAACTTGAAGCTTTCACTTACCGACGATCAGATGCTGTCGCTGATTCGAAAAAATACGTTTGCAGTAACGATGTAGAGGCGCCGAGCCGAAGCCGTCATTCCGAAGCGAAGCGAGGAATCCCTCCTGGATTTTTGCCCAACTAAAAGGAGAGATTCCTCGCTTCGCTTCAGTGCGAGCCTTCAGCGCGACCGCTTGGAATGATGCGTTTTGATTGGTTCCTTCACCGCTTGCCCTGCAGATATTTCACCAGCGTCGTGCGTGCGACGCCTTCTTCCGCGTTGAACATCACACGGTCCACGCGTGAGAGCAGTTCCATGCCGTTCACTCCGCCCGTCGCTTCGTCGGCTGCGCCGGAAGGCGCGAAAGTATCCAGGCCGACCGCCGGCACCAACCGTCCCCTGTGATGAATGGAAATTTCCATGCGATCTGGAAACGTCTCGAGCGTGACGTTAAGGCCTCCGTCAGCTTCCGTAATTTGCGTCAGTGCCTCTCTGCAAACCTCTTCCGAGGCCTGGGCAAACTTTTCACAACCCTTTTCTTCCAGTCCCGCGCGCGTCGCCTGGAAAAGCACGGCGCTCCGGACAGCGCTGACGAGGCGCGGATCCTTGTCCAGGTGTAACTCGACGCGCGTGGAATCATCCGTCATTGGAATCCGCTAAATGAACGTCGCATGCTTCCCGGCAATCCGGGCAGTAGAATTTTCCGTCAGCGCATAGCCGAATCGCTTCGAGCGCCTGACAATAGCAACAATAGCGGTCGCATGTGCACTGCCTCTCCTGCTTGTCGCATTGTACGCACAAGGTTGCAGTTTTCATCGTTTTCTCTCGGCGGCGCCCACTAACGGGACGGCGAACGAACTCGGACTCGAAAAGGCCTGAAAAATACTATAGGTCAGCCTCGCTCGTCCGAACAAGTCGCAATTGTCGTGCTGCGCAACACTTCCCGCACGGTCTCGCCCGTTTCGCAGAGACGCCTCGGCAACTTAGCGAGCTGCTACTGCCCCCCGAGATATTCCACATGAACATACTCGCCGAGTCTTACGTTATAAGCCAGGTACCATCCGGCGTGATCGGGATCGTCGTAGATCGCGATATCGTCATTGCGCCAGTCCCAGTCATTAGAGTAATCATAGTCGTACGGCGCCACGCTAAAGTAAAAACCTCCAAACCAGAAACGCTCCCTGTCTCCGCCCTCGATCCGGTAAATATGCCCGCGTCCGATTTCGCCGCGGAAGCGTCCATGTTCCCAGGGATGATCGAGGTGGTAGTGCGCATCGTTTCGGCCGGAGTCGTGTCCAACCCAGCGATCGGTCTCCGCGTGCACGTGAGGTGCTTCAGGATGACTCGGCTGGTCGCGATAGCTGCGACGCGCGTCATTTGGCTGTCCGCCACCGTTACCGCGATTTGCCGGAGCTTCTCGAACGGGAGCCGAGGTCCGAGCCGGTTCGGGCCCGCGCGCCGGAATATGCCCCCCGCCAACATGAGTGTTGCCGCCACTATGCGATTGGCTTCCTCCGCCTCGTGATTCGCCACCACCACCGCGCGCACCGCCACCTCCTCCCCGCGATTCACCGCCGCCCTTTTGTTGGGCGAGCGCCGGTACCGACGAAATCAATAACAGCACAAACAGACCGATCACAGTTTTCATCCCGATTCTCCTTGAAGATCTGAAACTTGTTCAGCGCGCCAGAGATTTCGCTTCGGCCTTTCAATTTTTCGCTTTTTTGACCGGGTTCAAGTCTATTCCGAAATGCGGATTGTGATAAGTGCCATCGACCACCACGGGCACCACGGAACCGCGCTTTTTATTGAAGAATGGATCGAGGACTTTGGCGAGCAGCGACTTGATTCCGCCGGTGCTCTGGGAAAATTTCGCGTCCATCTTCATCGTTCCGTGTAAATTGATTTTCTCATCCAGCACGTTGAAAGTACCCTGCATCAGGGCGTCAGCGCCGGGCACGGTGAACGAAAGATTCGTGATTGTGGCTACGCCGTCCTTAAGGTCGACGTGTCCGTGTGCGCGTGAAATTACGTTTTCCGCGGGAGTGTTGTTATTCCCATTCTTCTCGTCATTTCGTTGAGATTTCTTCAAGCCTCGCGCAGTCTCGCTGAGTTCGTCCACGCTCAGTTGCCTGCTCGGATTCTCAAAATGCCCGTCGCTGATCTCGAAATCGCCCTGCAAAGTCACTTCTTTTAAGAAAGGTTGTCCCTCTGGCGGCACCGTGGAATGCGCCTGCAAGCTGATCACGCCCGACATCGGCGGCCGGCTCTCCTTTACAATCAGCCGCAAAATGTCCTGAAGGCGTCCCGCTCGGACCGCGAAATCCAGTGACGTGAACTTGCGGTCAAAGCCCTCCTTGTCCGTTACGCTGCCCTTGACGCTGATTTTTGTGTTCTGGTACGTGGCATTAACATTCTTTAGTATCACGTCGCCGCTCGTTCCATCCAGGGTGCCTTGAAACTGCGTAGCCAGATGGCCCTTATGCCCGGCACGATCGACCTCGAAGTCCGGAACATCCGTTGTACCCTGCACATCCACATGTTCCAGCGGGCCGGAAAATTTTCCTTCCGACTCCACTGTCCCCGCGATGCCGTCGAAAACGTCGAGGTCGCCTCGATGGAATGAGTAGGTCCCCGAAACTGCCGTCTGTCCTGGGTTATCGGCCTTGAACGGACCGAAATGCCCGCTCGACCTGATCTCTCCGGGAGGTTCTGGATTTTGCATTCTCACTTTGTATGACATCCCGTCTTTGGCACTGACCGAACCCAGGTTAACCTCATGAAGATCAAACCGCAGGGGCGGCTTGTTCGCGCGCGCAACTTCGAGCACCGCTCCATTGGCCACCAGCTCACCAATTGTCGTTTGCGTGTCCGTGTATCCGCCCTTAAATTCCCCGTCCTTGCCCGGCGCCGGCACTTGGACCCGAAGAGTCTGTAAGATCACGCGCGAGATATGATGGGGCCGGAACAAGAAGTTTGCGTAGTTTCCCTGGATGATTAATTTCTGAATCGTTACCAGCGGTGGCTGCCCAGGCGCTCCGGAAACTGAACGAAAAGTCACGCCCTCAGCTTCGCAACCGGGGCGAGGAAAATAAATGGCGTGAAAATGATCAATTTTAAGCTTGCTGGGAAATGTTTCCTGCAATGACTCGGTAACATTCTTCTCCGAGAACGGGAAAAATCGCGTTAACAAAATTTCAGCGGTCAACAGCACGACCGCAAAAATAATGAGTGCCTCGAGCCAATGTCGATAGAAGATACCCGCCACGCGGGAACTACCAGGTTCGCTCTTTACCGGACCTTGTCTCACCGCGCTACTTTCTGTCGCCATGAAAACCCCTGGGCTTGAACAGCCCATCTTAAGGTTTAACGGAGACGGCGATAATGTCCATCAGGTTGATGCCGTATTAAGCTCACAGGATACAGGTAACTCCCGATCACATATTTATAACTGGCCGCTGCTGAGGGGTTTGGGTATCGAATTTCCATTTGGTAAGTCCCGTAAGGACGGAAACAGCGTAGGACACCAGAGCAGTCGCAGGAAAATGTGACTCGGTTAAATTGAAACCCGATAGTGATCACAACGAATTCACCAGAATAAAATATCTCGCTCCCTGAAGGCTTCGAATCTGCTGATAAATGCAGCGGCCGTGCTACCCTCTTGTATTAACTGCCGTCTAATTCAGGTTCGCTGCTCTCTAGCGGCAGCGAACATTGGGAGCGCCACTCATGCCTTTCACCGTTAGTTCCCCGAAGTTCCCCGTCATTCGGGCTATCGTCTGTGCGCTTCTCTGTTTCTTTGGGCCCGCCGCTGAGTCCCAGAATACGGCCATTGACGCGCCCAAACAGGATGTCCACGGCATCGTGGTGTCCAACATGGATTCCTCGGTCAATCCAGGTGAAGATTTCAACGAATACGCGAATGGCGCCTGGATCAAGCGGACTGAAATTCCTCCTGACCGGGGCCGAGTCGGCGTCTTCAGCAGCCTCGACGATTTAAGTAAAAAGCAGACCGCCGGTCTGATCCAGGAAGCCGCGAAATCAAATGGGCCCGCCGGTTCGAGTGTCCGCAAAATTGCCGCACTCTATAACTCCTACATGGACGAAGCCTCCACCGAAGCGAAAGGCGTAGCCCCGCTTCGCCCGCACCTGGAAGCCATTGCTGCGATCCGCTACAAGCGCGAACTGGCCCGAGCATTGGGTGAGAGCCTGCGCTCCGATGTTGACGCACTGAATAACACAAATTTTCAT
>JAOAPW010000048.1 GCA_025463105.1 Candidatus Acidiferrum typicum
GGTTTCCAGGTTTGCGCGCGGGCGCCCGTTGCAAACATTAATAATAAAGCGGTGGAAAAAAACTGGCGCATGGAAGAGTTCCGGGCGCAAATACTACGTCCAGCCATATTCGATATTGTACTCGCGATGCCTCCAGGTCCGGCAGATGAGATTTGCTCACCCCCGCAGCAATCTAACGGCAAATGACAACGAAGCCCTGTGGCATCAAGCGTTTCGCGCCAGGCGTTCGCCTGGAGCTGCAGATAATTTGTTTCAATTTAGGTATTTATACTTAGGAATGGGTACGGACGTACTAGGGTGCCGTCCCACTTTGAAACGTAAAACAGTAAAACTGCGAGCGACGTCGGGTAGCCAGTGTCCAGCTGCCGAGCTCCAGGGGCCAAGAGGACTGCAATGTCCCGTTGGCCCTGTCCACTTAAACTTTCGGAGGCGGTATGAGCTTTTCGCAAAGAACCTGGATTATTCTCTCTGTGTTTGCACTGGCATTCATGGCTGTTCCGGCTTCCCATGCACAGGTGAATTCCAACGTCGCGACAGTCAATCTGAACGCTCCCCTTGCGGAGTCGGTTACCGTCGTGGCGGGTCCCGGAACTGTGAACTTTACGCTGGTGCCCAATGGTTCTGCAGGGGGCAGCGCGCCAGTCACCATTACGACGTCGTGGGCTCTGGCGAAGACCCGCACCAGCGTCAAGCTTTACGCCTACTTCTCAAGCGCAGTCGCCTTGACAGATGGCGCGGGCGATAATATTCCAACCTCGAGCGTGACCGGAAGTGTCAACGGCGGCGCAGCGGCGGCATTCACCAGCGCTACGGCTTTCGGCGCGAATGGTATGACCGTCTTCAATCAAGCCATTGGAGTGGGAACATACAATTCGACCCATGGTCCCGACACAATCGCCTTGACGATTAACACCACTGGCTTGGGCCTGCCCGCGGCAACCTATACGGGCGTGCTCAATATCCAGGCGCAGGCTCTCTAAAGTCCCCAGACGCATGCAGGGCGCGAACCATTGGATCCGCCCTGTTATTGAATCAACAGCGGGGAGTCCAGGAGTATTCCGGCCTCCCCGTTTTGGGCCAATCAACAACGGCCATGCGATGGTAGTGAGTACGCGTTCTCTCGCACTTCGAATTGCAATGCAGAGAATCTAAACTTGACCTCAACGTTCAGACTCGAATCCACCCGACTCGCCCGCTCCCCGCGAGTTGCCCTGCTCTTTGCGCTTCTGGCCGGGCTGCTGCTTGGGGCGGGGTTTCCATCGGTCGCGCATGCCCAACTCAATTCAAACATTGCCAATATCAATCTGAATGCGGTTCTGACCACGTCTCTGACCGTGTCCGCGGCACCCGGATTGGTGAACTTCGCGCTGCCGCCAAACGGCGTGGCAAATGGGAGTGCTCCGGTAAACATCACAACCAGCTGGACGCTCTCGCCCAGTGTTGGCAACGTGACAGTTTGGGCTTATTTCTCGAGTGCTGCCGCAGCACTTTCAGAAGGGTCTGGCGACAACATTCCGTCGTCTAAGGTTTCGGGAAGTCCCAATGGCGGCGCGTTCACCGCATTCACGGGCGCCGGTCCTTTTGGGGCGGCCAGTTCTCTGCAGATTGTCTCGTTCAAGATTCTGGGTAGCAACAAAAGTGGAACGCGATCCGACACCCTTGCGCTGCAGATCAGCACGGCCGGTCTGTCGCTTCCAGCCGGAACGTATACGGGAACACTCAATATTCAAGCTCAGGCGTTGTAGCGGACGGGGAATAAAAACGGGCCAGGTCGAAAAAAAATTATACTGGGGGAAGCCATGAAACGCACGTTCCTGGCTTTTGTAGGATGTTTGCTTTTTCTTGCGCCGCTCACATCAGCACAAACAGTTTCACCTGTGATCGTGGAGTACCCTGACAAGGCCGACGGCCGTTTTCAGGTCTATAACGACGCTGACATTCCGCTCACGGTCGTGCTCGAGCCGCACAGCTTTACGGTGGACTCGACGGGCAAAGCGGTTTTTCGCAGGCTCGACTCGAGCCTTCACGTACAACTTTCCGCCACCAGTTTCCGTTTGGCGCCTAAACAGACCTACTACGTATTTTACAAGGCGACGACCGAAACGTACCCCAACTGGTTCTGCATCTATTCAGTCATCTCCGGCGCCGTCACGCCGACGGGATTGAAACTGGCGATCGAGTTACCCCACACGGTTTACCTGCTCGGCCACAAATCGCTCGATCAGTCGCAGATCTCCTGGAATCGAGCGGAGATTGCTAAACAGGGCGGGAAGCGACTGGTCACCGCGGAAGTTGAAAACCATGGCGCCGAATTCAGCCGGATTCAGGAAGTCGAAGTAACCTCCACGACGGGCAAGCAGACATTCACCGGCTTTCCCTTATTTCCGGGCCAGCGGCGCGCGATTGAACTGGACTGGGATCAGCCGGGGGAACCTCAACGCATTGTATTGAAATTCCCTCGCTTCAAGCTCGAATCCAACCTTAAGGATGCAACCGTAACGCAATGAACGTGGCCGCGCCACCCGGCCACGACGCGACGCGCATGCTCACAAACGCTTTGCGGGCTGCGCTCATTTGTGCGATTGCACTGGTCTGTTCGCGGCCAGCCGTCGGCCAAGTCTTCGAGCTGACGGGAGGATCTTCCTCCCTGCTGAATGCCGAAGGAGGCTCACTCCAAATTCACGCGCCAAACTATCAGGGAAGGATTGCCCTTGGTTACATCGGGCGCCCCAGCCTGGGTTTCTACTTTTCGCGTCCCTATAAGAAATCGTTGATCGGCGCGGGCGACCAGCAAATTCCATTTCTGCTTCCGACCGATTTATTCGACACCTCATTCTATTTCATGGGCCGGGGAATGAGCCTCTCCCGAAAAGTGACTGACGGCAAGCTATTCCTCTTTGCGGGTACGACGTCGAACGGTTACTTCGCGCCATTTCTCAGCGTCGCGCGAAATGATACTCCGGCCGGAGCGATTTTTTACGAACGGCAACTTTCGCATTCGCTTCGTTTTTTCTCTCATAATATTGTTTCCCGGCGGCAGACATCGATTCAGGCGATCGAGTGGACAGGGCGGAAGGATATCAAGGTGGCGCTCTCCGCCGGCCTGGGCAACAATCAGCGCTATTGGTCTTCCAGCTTTGCAGTAAATAAAAGCTGGATGTCGCTGGACGCCAGCTACGCAGGTTCTGGCGACGCATTCCGCCGGGTACTGGTTGAGACGCCGCAACTTTCAGAAAACGATCGAGAGAACGTGCGCCTGGAACTCAGGCCTTTCAAAACTATTCGTCTCGTCACAAGCAGGAACAACTATCTGTTCTTTGCGCCCAATGCAGTCGAGCGCGCCACCGTTCAGGGATTTGGCGCAGGAGGAGGAATTGGCGGTATCCAGTTGTACGGCTCACTGTTTCAGTCTTCCACTCTGTACGGGGATTCCACGGCCATGGCTTTGGGTGTGCGCCGCATGTTTACTCGGCATTTCGAGGCCGGTATGGATTATCTGCGCGGCGGCTCGGTGAAGTATCCGGCCACTCACTCCTTGGTCGGAAATCTGCGTGAAATATTGAATTCGCGATTCAGCCTGACGCAAATTATCACGCGCAACAGCGGACAAACAAACATCGCGTTCGGTGGCAATTTTATTTCAAATATCGTATCGGTCAGCGTTGACTACCAGACGGTATTTCTTCCGTTTGTGCAGAATTCCCCCGGCCAATTCAAACAAGTCATCGTCCTGGGTTTACATTTCCAGCTGCCGCACGGCGTGCAGCTCAACATGTCAACCAACGTAACGCCGCTTGGCCAGGTGCGCTACACGGCGTACGCATCCACTTATGCCTACCATGGAATGGGGAATGATTCGCCGGGCGCTTCTTTTTCCGGCAAATTTTTCAGCAACGTCGTGCGGGGTCATGTCCTGGACATGCAGGATGAACCGATTGCGGGCGCGGCAGTCCGAATCGGCGCCGACGTGGCCGTCTCCGATTCGGAAGGAAATTTCCTGATCCGGCTGAAGAAGGCGGGCGATCTCAATCTGCAAGTCGCGTTCGACGAATTCACCGCGCCCGGAAGCTATGTAGCGATTTCGGCGCCCTCAACGGTCAAAGCAACTCGCGAGGACGACGCTCCAGACTACAAGATCGTGTTAAAGCGGGTGCC
>JAOAPW010000006.1 GCA_025463105.1 Candidatus Acidiferrum typicum
GCTTCCCGGATTGATATATAAAATGCCGTCATGTTCGGTGCGGCTTGGCTTGTGGGAATGCCCGCTGACGACGATGTGAAATCCCGCCGCGGCGGGATTTAGGTCGAGCGCGTGGGCGTCATGCAGCACGAAGATAGTTGCAGCACTAGTTTCGATGACTTCAGTTTCACGTAACGGGGACGCCCAGGATTCCGTGTCCACGTTTCCCCGTACAGCAACGACCGGGGCGATGGCCTTCAGTGTTTTGATGATCTCTGGATTTCCGATGTCGCCCGCATGAATGATCAATTCGGATCCTTCGAGAGCGCGCAGGGCTTCTTCCCGCAATAATCCGTGAGTGTCAGAGATTAAGCCGATCGCGGTGACCTTACGGATCATCGTTTGCATTTCCTTTCCTGCCGGACCGCCTTGTAAAACGACTTCGATGTAGTGCTCAAAAAAAATCGCAGTCATTCCGAGCGAAGCGAGAAATCCCTCTCGAATTCACGACCGAAAAAAAGGGAGGGATTCCTCGCTTCGCTCGGAATGACAATTCATTTTAATTGTTCGCAGGGCGTGAATCATTTTTTGCGCTGGAAGCATCCTTACGCGTTTGCGAAATCCATTCGCGAACTTGTTCTTCGAGAATGTTGAGCGGGATCGATCCGTTTCGCAGCACGACATCGTGAAATGCCCGAATGTCGAATTTCGGTCCCAACTCTTTTTCGGCCAGCGTGCGAAGCTCGAGGATTTTCAGCTGGCCGATTTTGTACGCCAGCGCCTGTCCGGGCCATGCAATGTAGCGATCGACTTCGCTGGCCATGTAATCACGAGAAGGATCGGCGCCGGAGCCGTACATGTAGTCGATGGCTTTGTCGCGGGTCCAGCCTTGCGTGTGAATTCCCGTATCGACGACCAGTCGCGCGGCGCGAAACAATTCACCCTGCAACTGGCCGTATTGTTCATAGGGCGTCTCGTACATATGCAGGGCGGAGCCGAGCGTCTCTGCGTACATGGCCCAACCTTCCGTGTAAGCGGTAAACTCAGAAATCTTGCGGAAATCCGGCACGCCCGGAGTCTCAAAAGAAAGCGCAATCTGCAAGTGATGTCCCGGGACGGACTCGTGGAGGATGGTCGCCTCGAGGCAACAACTCGACTCCTTTTCCGGATCGATTGTGCGCATGAAGAAATATCCGGCACGGGAGCCATCGAGCGCCGGCTCTTCGTAATATTCCGAGGAGGTGGCGGCGCGGTCCGCGGGAATTGCGGCGACTCCGTAGGTCATGCGCGGAAGCATTTTGAAAAGGCGGGGAAGCTCCGGATCGATACGTTTTGCGATGTCGCGTCCATGCGTCAGGATTTCTTGTTCGCTGTGGAAACGGAATCGCGGCGCGTTCAGCACCTGATCCGAAAATTCCTCGGCGGTGCCGGTGAAATTGAGTTGCTGGCGAATCTTCAACATCTCGGACTGTATGCGCGCCACTTCTTTCAAACCAATTTCATGGATCTGCTCGGGAGTGTAGTCCGTCGTGGTCATGTGCTTTACAAAGAACGCGTACATAGCTGCGCCGCCAGGCATTTGCGAAAGTCCGACTGAATCGCGCGCCGCGGGAATATATGTGGCCAGAACGTAGTTCCTCAATTTGTGCCACGCCGGAAGAAACGCTTGCGAGTACGCGTCGACGGCGGATGCGCGAAGGCGTTCCTGTTCCACAGAAGTAATGGAATCGGGGAATTTGGTGAAGGCTTTTAACAGCGGGCTTTGCAGCGGCTCAGAGACCATTTCCAGATCGAGTTGGACCGCCTCGCGGTTAGCCACAAGTCTCGGTTGAAGTTTCTTCTCGGCGATAGCTTGATTTGAAGCGGCGATGGTTTGATCTACCCAACGCGGCAGCGCGCGCAAGCGGGCAATCTGATTTTCGTAATCCTTGACTGTGTTTGCGGGCGCAATAGCCATCGCGCTGAAGATATTCAGATGGCCGCCGATGAGTTGATTGACGCTGTAAAACGTGGAAATCGTGTCCTGGCTCTCGATCTGGTCTCTCAGTTGCCAATCCAGAAGCCGGTAGCTCAGCCGATCCTGCCCAGTGAGAGATTTCTCGGGGATTGCCTGCAGACGGCCGAGCAATTCCTGCAATAATTTGCGGAATTGCCGCTGGTGTTCCGGCGAAGGATCGTCCCACCGGTCATTGTATTCAGTGCGGCCGATGAATGTCGCCTGCCCGGGATCCTCACGAAGCTGAAATTCGTAATAATCCGAAAACAATTTATGCAGATTGTCGTTTTGCGAGTATCCGAGCTGAGGAAACGCGAAAAGCAGAAGAACGAAAGCGGCAAAATCCCCGTACTTCAGCGGTTTCGTCGTCCGATTGCGCATCAGCGTTCTCCCTTGGGCTCTTACATTCGATTGAATGTCCCCGTCCATGGTAGGTTTTGAACACTCCTTTTGCCAAGCTGAGAATCAACCCCCTGACGATGATGAAACGTATGCCGGCCAGTATGCCGAGGAACCGGGTTGGCAGGGCCATGATTTCTGGAGTACGATTCCCCCATTCCCAGCTCCAAAATTCGCGCGCCTGCCTTTTTGGAATTGCGGCAGATCGACGCGGCCGCAATGCGGAGGTAGCGCCGGCGCTGCTGAATACGTCCGATATCAGTGGAGATCGTCATGATGAAAATTAAGGGTCGCGGATTTGTTTTTGCCGGCCTCGCGGTCGTGGCCGTGTTGGTGGGAGTCTTCGCCTGGACATCTTATGGGCAGTTCGGCCGCTCAAAGTATACGAGTCCTCCAGAAAACGTCGCGGTCACTATAGGAGGCGATCCAATCAACATTGAGTACTACGCTCCCTCGATGCACGGACGCAAAATCATGGGCGCACTGGTGCCGTTTGGCGTGGTCTGGTGCACTGGAGCGAACTGGGCGACAAAGATTACCACGCAGGCAAACCTTGAAATGGGCGGATTGAAGTTGCCCGCAGGAAGCTACAGCATCTGGACACTCCCGAACCAGAACGAATGGACTTTAATCATTAACAAGCAGACCGGCCAGTTCCACCTCAATTACGATTCTTCCCAGGATTTTGGCCGCACAAAAATGAATCTTAAGACGCTCGCCGCGCCGGTGGAAACTTTCAAAATTGAATTGCGATCCGATGGAGGCAACAAGGGAACACTGGCGCTGCTTTGGGAGGCGACCGAGGCGTCGATCCCATTCACGGTGGTGCGGTAAGCCGTTTTAGACTTCATGCAAGCGGCTCATTATCGTTCCCGCCCAGAAGCTTTGACTCCCGGTCAGTCCGCGCTTACACTCGAAACAGTGAGCCCGGTTCCACGATATCCGCGGTCCTTTGGCTCCCGCATGAGTTGGGGCGGGATGCTGACGCCTGCCGTACGCAACATCGTTATTGTCTGCACTGGGGTTTTCCTGGTGCAGACGCTGATGGAATTGTTTTTTCCGCCATCGTACACCGCGATTTTCAATCATGTATTTGGGCTGGCGCCGTGGTTTGTCACGCACCGGCTTTTTTTGTGGCAGCCTGTAACCTATTTGTTTCTCCATGGCGGCATTCTGCACTTGCTTTTCAATATGCTGTTCCTGTGGATGTTTGGTTCGGACCTGGAGCGAACCTGGGGCACGCATCGCTTCTACGTTTATTTTTTTGTGACGGGAATTGGCGCGGGCTGTACGACTGTATTGGTCAAGACACTGCTCGATCCCCACGGCACGGGCGTGTCGGTCACACCCACCATTGGTGCGTCAGGCGCGATCTACGGTATTTTGCTGGCTTCCGCGATTGTGTTTCCTGACCGGCAAATATGGCTGATTCCGTTTCCCGTGCAGATTCCGATGAAGATTTATGTGGCGGGAGCGATCGCCATCGAATTTTTTTCGACGCTTGGAGTCGGCGGCGACAACGTAAGCCACGTGACGCATCTCGGTGGCGCGCTCGTGGGTTATCTCTATTTGCGGCGGGGACTTTTTCTGTACCGCGTGCGCAACGATTATCTCGATTGGAAGCGCCGCCGCGCCAAGCGGAAATTTGAAGTTTATATGCGCGATCACAAGAATGAGCCGCCGGGCAGTTCTGATGACCGCTGGGTGAATTAGCGGGGTTCAGTAGCGCGGACCCCGTCGATTGCGGGAAAATGCGATCAGAGCTTTCAGGGGTTAAAACCCCTGAAGGAAATGAATCCTTTATGTCGTGCCTGAAGGCACGACCCACAAAGCTTGAGACTGTTCGGCAATCTGTCCAGTCTACGTACCAAATACAAACCAAAACCGCACAGACTGCCCTTCACCACGTTCAGGATAAAAAGTCTGTGCTACGTCATCTGCCTCTCAGCAGCAGAATTACGTCGAGAAGAGCCAGGATGAGAATGCCAAACTCAAGGACAAACGATCTCGATTCGTTAAACTGATCCACCATGAATTCGTACAATCTGCCCATGGCGCGCAGTTTTTCATCGACCAGGCCACGATAATCCGGAACGCCCATGCGGGTTGCGGCCAACCGGTAGACGTGGGCGTAGTAAATATCGCTGACGAATTTGATCGCGTTGTCGATGCGTTCGGTCAGCTCCATGACGTCGAGACGAATGGCATTCAGTCGCTGCGCGCGGCGCGGCAAGCTCCAACGTGAGAGCAGGACGTTCCGTTTTTCTTCCAGTGAATCGTAGGCCTCGGAAAGTAAACGCGTCATCAGCCCGTCGTAATAGCGAAATTCCAAGAGCTGCATCTTGGCGTATTCCAGAACCTGGGTGGTCGCAAGCGCGTCCTCGGCGCGGTCGTATACCAGCGCCGCGGAAGAGCCCGCGACAACCAGGTCCGAAGGATAGTACGAGAGGGCTCCCTGGGCGGTTTCTTCGGTCATCCGCGGAGCCAGAGGCGTGACTTCCCCGCGAATCAATTGCGCGATTTCGGCGCCACACCCGGAAAGTAATTCCGCGGCGGTCGGCCGTTTATTTTCGGCGTCGCGTATTTCCTCCAGATTGATCACCACATAAGTTTCCTGCAGCCACTGCCCCACGGGTCTGGACCGCGTGATCGCGGAGCTGATGTGTTCGACACGCTCGTGCACCAATTCGCGCGCGCGTGATTCAATTTCCGGAGCGTCTATCCATCGCGAAGTTTGCGACAACAGGGAAGCCCAGTCGCACTCAAAGGCCGCCTCAAGCTGCACCGCAGCCACAGCGTAAGCGTAATATTTAAGCGAGCAGCTAAGCCGTTCTCCGGCGTTTAGGATAAGCGGATCGACAGGTTCGACCACGGGAGGATCTTCGGACCGCACATATTCAGGAGTGCGTCGCGGAAACTCACGCTTGACCTGCTCTCCGCGCGAGCCCAGGATTTCGCGCAACGCTTTCAGGTCAATGGCTTCAGCGATGTCATACAGGAGCAGGATGCGGAATCGGCCGCAAAGGAACATAAAGTAGTTTTAACATGAATGTGAATGCAAGTGGACGGTC
>JAOAPW010000104.1 GCA_025463105.1 Candidatus Acidiferrum typicum
TACGGAAGCGCGACCAGTGCGATCAAAGCCCCGTCGCCGATGAACTATCTCACCGTGCATTTGAAAGCTGGAGAACGGTGGAGCTACCAGCCGCCCGCCGGACACACTGTCCTCTGGACCGCCGTGGGGATGGGTTCCGTTCTGATGCCGGACGAACTGCAGCAGGGCGAACTGGCGGCACTCAAGCCGTCGACCGCCGTGATTGAATTCGAGGCCCAATCCGATGCAGAGTTCGTCCTTGGCTCGGCTGTGCCGCATGATTACAACCTTGTCTTGGGCTCCCACTCCGTACATACAAGCACGGAAGCGCTGCGGGAGGCCGAGGCGCGGATTTCGGAGATTCAAACGCGCTTGATTCAGCAGGGCAAACTTTGAACAACAGGAGGACACCAATGCCGACCGAACGAAAACCTCCGCAACAATCAGTGACTTGTTGAAATCCTTGCATTTCCGAAAGCGTGCGCGCACGCGGATTTGCTTCCATTGGAACTTTGACCTTGGACGATCCATAGGGTTAGGTTCATGCGTCTTTCCTTTCTAATTTCAATTATTTCAATGAGCAGCCTGGGACTCTTTGCAGTTCTGCCTGTTCACGGATCCAGAATTGGCCCGCGTTGGACTAAGTGAGAACCAAGCCAAAGCGCAAGGCATTCCATACCGCTTGTTCGGCTTTCGGTGTCGGCGCAGCGGAGATCATGTCCGCCGTCCAGATTGCGATAATCGCAGGACTGCCTTATACCGCGCTGCGCGACGCCGCCCTGAGTCACCCCACATTGACCGAGGGGACATTGGTCGGGGAGCTTATTCCGCTGTTCTCATCCGTAGCATCGGTGCATAACGTAGCCGATGCATGACCATTTCGTGGCGTCAGGGCGAGCACGAACTTGGCGGACGATATTCACTCCGCGAAAACCTGGCTATTTAAAGAGAAACTCCGGAAGAAAGTTGCGTCGTAACGGGAAACATTCTTCAAAAAGTGAATAACTGGTTGTGATGTGATCGGAAAAACGTCTTGAGCGTTGCTCGTTGATAGAAGCAACACTCCGATAGGAGACAAACGGATGACTACTATATCGAGGGGCTTTTCTGGTCGACTAGTCATCTTTGTTAGCATTTTCACATTGATAGTCACTGCGGCGGGACTGGCTCAATCCTCAAAACAGGAGCCCACTACTCTGAGTTGCAGAAGCAGCTGGAAGAGATGCGTTCGCAGATGGCCAAAATGCAGAATCGAATTGCGGAGTTGGAGGCAGCCAGAGAGATCGTAGCGACGAGCTCCAGTACTGATCCAGTCCTGCTTCAGAACGAGAATCCTCCGGCACAGGCCCTTCGGTCACAAGCTGACGAGACCAAGAGCCCGAAGAACCGACGTCATTCCACTACAAAGGGCTTACTTTGACTCCTGGCGGTTTTCTGGAAGGAACAATGCTGGTCCGTACTCGCAATGAAAACGCAGATATTGCGAACACCTATTCAGCGATTCCGCTGAATGGATCGTCAGACGCAAAACTCAGCGAGTTCCGCGGAACCGCCCGCAACTCAGAGTTCTGGGTCTTGATCCAAGGCACAGGGGGGAGCACAAAGCTCCAAGGATATGTCGAAACCGATTTTCTCGGCGCAGCACCGACTGCGAATTACGTTGAATCCAATTCCTGGACACCCCGCCTGAGACAACTGTGGATTCAGCTCCATTGGCCTTCAGGATGGACTATCACCTCCGGTCAGACGTGGTCCCTTCTCACTACGAACCAGCAAGGCATTGCAACCTTAGCGGAACTAAGACCGGGTGGGCAGGATGGTCAGTATGTCGTTGGCTTCACCTGGACGCGGCAGAGAGCATTTCGCGCAACGAAGAATTTCAACAACAAGGTCTGGACAGCTTTTGCGGTTGAGAGCCCAGAGACTACATATTCGGCGGCGTTCGTGCCTGCGAACATCATGAGGCTGAACACCAGTCAGAGATACGATCCCAGTTCACCCACTTCCATCAGGTACTCCGGCCAGTGTTGACGTAAGCTCGCATTTGCATTCAATCCATCAAGGGGTCGAAGCGCCGTGGAGGGACGCTGTACGCCGATGTTCGTCACCGTCATGGCCCGGCCGCTTGCGGAACAGCGTGGCTGAGAAACTTTAGAAAAGTTGGCCGGTGAATTAACGCCGGGTATTCCGCTTCGGCTCCTTCGCGGAGATCACCGAAGAAAGCTTCCACCTCCATTTTGACCAGAACGCCTACTCTTCCGAAGGCGGAATCCACTTCCTTGAATAACCGCGCGACATCTGCCGCCTTGGACACGTCAGCCCCGACTGCAATCGCCTCGCCCCCTTTGCCGGTGATCGCCTGAGTGACGCGTTCCGCGCCTTCCCGGTTGGAAGAATAGTTCACGGCTACGCGCCCGCCCGCAGCTCCCAACGCCGTTGCAATCCCAGCGCCTATACCTTTGGAGGCGCCCGTCACGATTGCCACTTTCTCAGACAGTCTGCTCATAATTCACCATTGTTCTTGATCCGACTCCCCGTACCCCCGGACACTAATCGCGATGGCTGATCATGTGTTCGGCATTAGAGCCACGGATTTCATGCAGTTCATTCCACGAGGCTGGTCCTTCGCTGCCCGCGGCATAGTTGGGGAAGGCCGGGGCCGGCAAATTCGCCCACGCATCTTCGATCGGTGTAATGATGCGCCACTCCGCCTCTACTTCATCTCGGCGCGTAAATAACGTTGCATCGCCACGCATCGAGTCGAGCAGCAGGGTTTCGTATGCAACCGGCCCCTTGGTCCTAAAGCTTCCTTGATAAGAGAAGTTCGCCTGAACCGTCACCGTACGCATCTGCGTTCCTGGTCGCTTCGCGTCGAATGCGATCGAGATTCCCTCGTCCGGCTGAATGCTAATCGTGATGACATTGGGAGCAATGACCGAAGAAATGCCGGCGAACAACGCCTGTGGCGTTGGTTTGAGATGCACGCGGATTTCCGTCAGATTGCGCGCAAGACGCTTCCCAGTCCGGATGTAGAAAGGAACTCCAGCCCAGCGCCAGTTGTCAATGTGAAACTTCACCGCCGCGTAAGTTTCGGTCATGGAGCTGGGATTCACGCCCGGCTCTTGCCGATAGCCCGGTACCCGTTTCCCGTCAATCGCGCCTGGACCGTACTGCCCGCGAGCGGTGAATCGTGCTACATCCTCGACACTCATCGGCCGAATGGATCGAAATACCTGCACCTTCTGTTCACGCACCGAATCCGCATCAAACGCTACCGGCGGCTCCATCGCAGTCAGCGCTAGCAACTGAAGCAGATGGTTTGCCACCATATCGCGCAGGGCGCCGGTTTCTTCGTAGAATGCCGCTCGGTTCTCGACTCCCACCGTCTCAGCGGCGGTGATCTCGACATAGTCGATGTAGTTCCGGTTCCACACCGGCTCAAAAAGCGAGTTGCCGAAGCGGAAGACGAGGATGTTCTGCACTGTTTCTTTGCCGAGATAGTGGTCAATCCGGTACACCGTCTTTTCGTCGAATACGCCGTGCACAACGTCATTCAGCGTCTGCGCCGATTCCAGGTCCCGCCCGAAGGGCTTTTCGAGAACAATTCGCGTCCACCCATGGTCGCGGCGGTTCAGTCCCGCCGCTCCCAAACCTTCAATGATAGGTCCCGCTACGGACGCGGGCGTCGACACATAGAACAAATGGTTCGGGCTCGAACCATTCTTTTCCATCTCCTCCAATTGATTGCGCAACCGCGAATAGAAGGTCGGATTATTGATGTCGCCGACCATGTAGTTGAGCCGCGTTTCAAAGTCTGTCCATCCCGACGCGCTGAAGTCGCGGGTGTCTTTCGACTTGGCGGCTGCCTCGCCTATCTTCTTACGAAACTCTTCAGAATTCATCGGCGTGCGACCAATCCCAAGAACTTCAAACCGCGGATTCATGCAACCTTCACACGCGAGGTTGTAGAGGCCCGGCATCAGCTTTCGCTTTGTCAGATCGCCTGAGGCGCCAAAAATAATCAGGACACATGAATCCCCGGTTGGTAATGGTTCTTGCGACCACTTCTCGAGGGGACTGGCTTGGATAATTGCAACCATAATCGTGTCTCTATAGATGCTCTCGATGAGGAATGTGTCCATCCGGTGTCGAGTGAGTTGCCATCGTGCTCTCAACTGCCGCAAACGTCGCCCTCACAAGACCTAAGACTATAGCCGTAAGCCTCCTTAAAACGAATATTTTGTCTTGTCTTAACCCATGTTCTCCATTCGCGATTGGCTCCAACGACCAATTGTTACCGGCGGGGTCGGTCGTTACGCTCAACCGAACACGCCGGTTCGGATCGATGGCCCGGCGGATTTCCCGCGATGGTCGGAAACGCCGCTTTCACAGGCAAGCATTTAGCGCATGAAGGGAGCAAACAATGGAGCGTCGTACATTTCTGGGTGGCCTCATAGCCGCATCTTTCGGTGCCTTGCAGGAGAACGCTTTCGTTAAACCGGTACGAGGACAGACCTCAAACAAGACTGGAGGAAGTATCGCTGGCCAGGATTCTTTCGAGTCGTCTCTTGTCGAGGTCTCAGGAAGCAAGATATTTGTGCGTCGCTATGGAAAGGGACCGGCGATTCTGATGGTGCACGGCTTTCCGCGCACAAGCCTGATGTGGCGAGATCTCGCTCCGAAACTCGCCGAGAGTCACAGCGTGATCTGCGTAGATCTGCGCGCCTACGGCCGCAGCGGGATACCCGCCTCCACCGACGACCACTTTCCTTATTCAAAGCGCGCCATGGCAACGGAATTGGTTGAGGTGATGGTCAAACTTGGCTTTCCGACCTTCATATTGATCGGTCACGATCGAGGAGGACGCGTCAGCTACCGTATGGCCTTGGATCATCCGAAGAACGTGGAGCGTCTCGCTAGTATGCGACGTGATTCCGATTCTCGAAGCGTGGAACCACGCAGATGCGCGTTTCGCTCAAACCTACTGGCCTTGGAGTTTACTGTCGCAGAAACAACCGCTGCCGGAGAGTTATCTGCTCGGCGCTCCTGAGGCCGCCTTCCATAATCCCTTCGGGGAAGGATCCTTCGGCCCGGAAGTTCTGGAAGAGTACGTTTCCACGTATCGGGACCCCGCCCGTGTGCATGGAATTTGTGAGGAATATCGAGCGGCGGCAACGATCGATGTCGAACACGACCGCGCCGACAAGGAAGCGTCGAAAAGAATTGAATGCCCGATGCTGCTCCTGTGGGCGGAGGGTGGTTGGCTTGACACTTACTATGCAAAAGACGGCGGTGCGATCGGCATTTGGCGGCAATGGGCTCCGAAGGTGCAAGGGCAGGCGATAAAGGGTGGCCACTTCTTCCCGGAAGAGAACCCCGACGACACGGCGGTTCTCATCAAGCAGTTCCTCTCGGCCTAAGATGGTGAGCGCGGAAGGTACGGAGCAGCCCGGCAAAACGGATATTGTTTGGAAAAGAAAAAGCCACCGAGTTGAGATTGTTTGAGGACAGATCTCATGAGCGCGGTGGCTTGGAGCTAGTGCTCATGTGACGGGGAGTGATCGCCTGAGTGATGAAGTTGCCCGCTGATCTAGCTAAGGTTAACGTCCGACGACTGCTAGGTAGGGAACGTGTGTGAGACTGAGATCCCGAACTGCAGTCAGTTTCGTCGTTTGGGCCTTTGTGGCTGCTCTCTGTGCTTCGGCAACTCCGCAGTCTTCGTTGGCCAAAACCAGTCGATCAGCAGCCCGACGAGTACGAGTACCACGCTCTGTTGGTTGCTCCGGTTGCAGGCACGCGGCCTCACCGAGAACCCATTTCTGCATGCGTGGACTGAGTTTCGAGAGCGGAAGCGTCTCGGGCAACCCGAGTTCCCGCAGCACTCCGCCCAGAATCGCGTCGATGAAAACCGTGTCAATCACATGTGTCATTGACCCTCCGTGTGCCGCGATTGCCTGCCGCAACGCCCGTTCCAGGGTCGGCGGTCGAACGACGATATGACTAAGCGAAAATCTCGTTCACCTTATTCCGTACATGCTGGCTGCG
>JAOAPW010000148.1 GCA_025463105.1 Candidatus Acidiferrum typicum
GGCGCGAGAGCGGAGCTAACGCTGTGACCATCTTCGAGCACAGTTGGCTCCGGATTACCCCGCACTGAAGAATCCGCGATCTGCTCGAAGTATACCCGCAAATCCCTCGGCAGCGGAGCGTGAACTTCCACCCAGGCGCCCGTTGAAGGATGAGAGAATCCGATGCGCGCCGCATGCAGAAAGTTGCGCTCGAGAAGCGGAACGTTTTGCGTCCCCGCGCGCAGATTGCGCGGCGCCCCATACAGCGTATCGCCGACCACGGGATGCCCGATTGCCGCAAAATGCGCGCGAATCTGGTGCGTGCGTCCCGTGTGCAATACCGCCTCAACCAGCGTGCAGCGGTCCAGGCGCGCAATTACCCGCCAGTCGGTTCGCGCATGCCGTCCTGTTTTTCCTCGCGCCGTCATCCGGGTCCTGTGTCGCGGATCGCGCGAAATCGGCAGCGTAATGCTTCCCGAATCGCGCGGAATTTTTCCATGCACGAGGGCCACATAAATTTTTCTGACATTGCGCGACTTGAATTGCCCGGCGAGATTTTCGTGCGCCGCGTCGTTGCGCGCCACAATCATAGCTCCGGAAGTTTCGCGGTCCAGCCGGTGCACGATCCCGGGACGCAACGCGCCGCCAGTGCCGGAAAGTTTTCCCAGGCGGTGCAGAAGCGCGTTCACCAGCGTGCCGCGCGCATGGCCCGCCCCGGCGTGTACGACCATTCCCGCGGGCTTGTTCACGATTACAAAATCGTCGTCGACGAGCAGCAACTCCAGCGGCAGATCTTCCGGAGCGGCAACCAGTGCGGGCCGGGGCAGGACCGCGATTTCGATGGATTCCCCGGCAGCTACCCGGTGTGAAGCTCGCGCCTTCTGTCCATTGACGTGTACGTTTCCTTCGCGAATCAGTTCCTGAATGCGCGTGCGGCTTAAGAGCGGAATTCGCTCGGACAGAAACAGGTCCAGTCGACGCCCGGCGTCTCCCGACGCCGCCGTCAATTTCTGCTGGGTTATGGGAGTTTCCGACATGAAGTAGCACAGACTTCAGCCTGTGTGATTTTAATTTGGGCGTTGGCGGGGCGGAAAAGCACACAGGCTGAAGCCTGTGCTGTTAAATTCCACTCCGATGAAACGCGATTCGACACATGAAACTATATTTTCTCAGACTAGGTGCGGTTACGTTCGGCAGAATCAGTCCGATGCTCGCCGCCAAAAATCAGCTCGGCGATCACCAGCGCCGCTCCGATGGAGATGGCCGAATCGGCGACGTTGAACGCGGGCCAGCTAAAAGTTCCAAGCCGAACCTCGACGAAATCGGTGACTCCGCCATGAATCAGGCGGTCCAGCGCATTGCCCGCCGCGCCTCCCAGTATCAACGCAAGTCCCGCCTGCGCCAGGCGTCCCCCCATCCGGCCGTTTATAAGCAGCCACCCGAGCACAACTATCACCAGACCGGAACTCACGAGCAAAATTGGTGTGAGCCATGGCGAACTTGAATTTGAAAATACGCCGAACGCAATGCCCGGATTCTGATTGTGAACCAGCATCACGATGTCCGAGACCACTGAGTAGCGGAAGTAGGGGCCCGTGTAGCGCTCAATGGCAAATTTCGTGGCTCGATCCGCGGCCAACACGCCGAAGGACAACCATAACCAGCGCGCTCCGGCCCTATCGCTTGCCAGACCGCTCATCAGGACCCGGCCCCCGCGCCCGAAGTCGCACGCTCGCGCTCGATTTCATCAAGAGCTTTCACGCAGCGTTCGCAAACCGTCGGGTAGTCCGCGTTTTCGCCCACATGCGTCGAGTAATTCCAGCAGCGCTCGCATTTCGTGCCGTCCGCGCGCTGCACTGCAACGCTCAGCCCCGGAAGCAACTCGGATTTTTGCGCCTCCGTTGGCGCCGAATTCACCAATTCGACCTGCGACACGATAAACAGCGCCGGGAGCCAGCTCTTGTATTGTTCAAGAAGAGGAGCGAGATCGCTGCCCGCGCTTAACAAAACTTTCGCTTCGAGCGCTCCCGAAATCGTTTTTGCGTTCCGCGCTGCTTCCAGTGCGCGCAGAACTTCCGTGCGCACCAGGAGCAGCTTCTCCCAGTTTCCCGCGCTTCGCGCATCCAGCGATGCGCCACTCTCCTCCGCCGAGGGAAATAGCGCCAGGTGCGCGCTCTCCAGATCGCCGGCCGCGCGCGGAAAATATCTCCAGATTTCTTCCGCCGTGAACGCCATGATTGGCGTTACGAGACGCAGCAGCGCACTCGCGATGCGATACACCGCCGTCTGGGCCGAGCGTCGTGCCCGGTTCCGCGGCGCGAAGGTGTAAAGCCGATCCTTCAACACATCAAAATAAAACGCACTCAGATCCACCACCGCAAAATCGTGCAGCGCATGAAAGACGCGATGAAATTCAAACGCTTCATACCACTGGCGGCATTGCTTCACCAGTTCCGCTGTGCGCGACAACATCCAGCGATCCAGCTCCTCCATTTCGGCGTCGGGAACGGAATCGCGAGCCGGATCGAAATCGGCAAGATTGCCGAGAGCGAAGCGGAACGTGTTGCGCAGCTTGCGATAAGCTTCGGAAAGTTGCGTCATCACGTTGTCGGACATTCGCACGTCGGCGGTGTAGTCCTGCGAAGCGACCCACAAGCGCAGCAGGTCCGCGCCCCATTTCTCGCAGACTTCCGTGGGCAGCACGGTGTTGCCAAGCGACTTCGACATCGGCTGACCCTTCGCGTCAAGCGTCCAGCCATGTGTGAGTACGTGCCGGTACGGCGCGCCATTGCGTACCGCGACGCCAACCAGCAGCGAACTGTGGAACCATCCGCGATATTGGTCCGGGCCTTCGAGATACATATCCGCAGGCCAGGGAAGTTTTTGGCCGTCCGCATCGAGGCGATCGAGCACCGCCAGGTGCGATGAACCCGAATCGAACCACACATCGAGAATATCTGATTCCCTACGCCATTCCGAAGCGCCGCAGGAACAGCGCGTCCCTGCGGGTAACAACTCTTCGACCGTGTGCGTGAACCACGCATCCGCACCCTCGCGCGTAAACCATTCACGCACGAGCGCATGCAGCGCCGCATAATCGTCGAACTGCTTATTGCATTTGGTGCAATACAGAATTACCAGTGGCACTCCCCAGAATCGTTGCCGTGAGACGCACCAGTCCGGCCGCTCCGCAATCATGGAGTGAATTCTTTCGGCGCCCCATTCCGGCGTCCATTTAACTTTGGAAATTTCCGCAAGCGCTCGCGACCGTATGGCGCCGCTTCCGTCGCGCCCAGGGCCGTCGAGATCGATAAACCACTGCTCGGTGGCGCGAAAGATCACCGGATTGTGGCAGCGCCAGCAATGCGGATAGCTGTGGGAAAGTTTCTGCTCGCCAAGCAGCGCTCCGCGATCGCGCAAGAGGCCGACGACAATCGGATTCGCCTCGAAAACAGTTTTCCCTTTGTATTCAGGCAGACCTTCCAAATATCGGCCATGATCGTCAATCGGCGCATACGCCTCGATGCCGTATTTTTGCCCGGTCTGGAAGTCTTCGACGCCATGTCCCGGCGCCGTGTGCACGATGCCGGTGCCTTGATCGAGCGTGACGTAATCGGCCAACACTGCGGGCACGCGCAAGTCCAGGAACGGATGCCGAAATGTTAAGTCGGCGAGATCTTTTCCCTTCCAAGGGCCACGCACGCTCAAGGCTTCCAATTTCAATGCATCCAGCGCAGGGCCAACCAAATCCTCAGCCAGCAGCAACGCTCCCGCGGAAGTTTCGGCCACCACATATTCGTAATCCGGATGAAATGCGAGCGCGCGATTGTGCGGCAGCGTCCACGGAGTCGTTGCCCAGATGACCGCGGACACTCCGGCGCCAAGCTTTTCCGCCGCAGCCCCCGGCTCGACCGCAAATTTCACCCAGATCGAAGGGCTGGTGTGATCTTCGTACTCAACTTCCGCTTCGGCCAGCGCTGTGGAATCCACGATGCACCAGTACACGGGCTTGAGTCCGCGATACACGTAACCTTTTTCCAGAAACGTAACGAAAGCATCCGCGATGGTGGCCTCATACTGCGGACTCATCGTCAGATAGGGATCTTCCCATTGTCCCAGCACGCCCAGGCGCTTGAAATCCCGCCGGTGCTGGTCCACGTAGCGCGACGCAAATTCCCGGCACATGCGCCGGAATTCTCCGGGCGCGACGCTCCCCTTTTTTCCGCCCAGTTCTTTTTCCACCTGCGTTTCAATCGGCAGCCCATGGCAATCCCAGCCGGGGACGTAAGGAGCGCGAAAGCCGGCCATGGTCTTCGATTTCACGACCATGTCTTTCAATATTTTATTCAGACCTGTGCCAAGATGAATCGTGCCGGTCGGATATGGCGGCCCGTCATGGAGAACATAAGTGGGCGCACCGGCACGCGCCTGCTGAATGCGATGGTAGAGTTTTTTCTCTTCCCATTCGGCCAGTTGCTTCGGTTCATTCTGCGGCAGGCTGGCCTTCATTGGAAAGGCCGTGCGCGGCAGATTCAGAGTGCTTTTCAAATCCACGATTTTGGGCATAAGTTAAGTGTCGGCAGGCGCGACCGGTAATCTTCCATCCCGTGTGTACTCGCCCGCACTACTCGATCCGGAATCCATCTTCCTTAGGGTAACAACGTAATGTTACAATGGATTCGTCGGCGTGTCAGCCGCGCGACCGTGGGCATCCATTCGAGTCTCGGCGGAATCGTACGTGGGAGCAGGTTTTTTCTTCGAGCTAACTGAGGTAGGTGCAGTTGAGTACGCTGTTGCCGAAGTGGAGTGATCCTGGAACACCGCCACCCAAAGTGACGCTGCCGTCGGGGGATTCTGCCCCGCGCCTTACAGAGGCCCAAAAGCCTCTGTCTCGGGGCTTTTTTTCCAACCTTCGAGACTTCCTCGCCGAGCGTCCCGTCAAGCTTCCCAAGAATGGCACCAGCGGCCCGTTCACTTCAGAAGGCTTCGGCAGCGGTGTCACCGAAAACCTGAAAGAATGGTTTAAGCCAACTCCACGCGGGATTCGCGGAGCAGCCGCATCACGCATGACGGTTGAGTGGCAGCCATTCTATAAAGAGTTTTTCCAGAATATTCGGGACCTGATCTCTCCACCAAAGCTGCCACCGCTCAAAGTCACCAGCCAGCCGGTGAAGGTAAAAGATATCTGGAGCAAGGACGAGGCTTTCGGACCTGCGCAGGCGATTGCACTGGCAGTGCATGCCGCCATCACGCTGCTGGTACTATTCCCTTTTTATCATGCCTTCACGAAGGCGGCGCAGACTCCCGTCAAGAATCAGCTGGTCACGCCGCTGGATATTTCTGACTACGTGATGAAGCTGCCTCCCGGCAAGGACAAGGCAGGTGGAGGCGGTGGAGGCGGCGAGCGAGCGCAACTTCCGCCGACAAAGGGCAAATTGCCGAAGTGGAGCATGACGCAGATTGCTCCCCCCATGGTGCATACAAAACCCGAATCCAAAATTGAAGCGACACTCCTTGGGCCTCCGGATTTAAAAATTCCCAGCCCGAATCTGGATAATTACGGCGATCCTCTTCAGAAGCTTGTCAACGGCTCAGGCGGGCCCGGCGGTGGGAGTGGCATCGGCACCGGCAACGGGACTGGCCTTGGCAGCGGCGAAGGCGGCGGCCTCGGTCCAGGCGCTGGCGGCGGTACCGGTGGAGGTTATTTCCATCCTGGCACAGGCGGCGTAGGCTATCCGTCCTGCGCGTATTGCCCTGATCCCAAGTATTCAGAAGAAGCTCGCAAGGCGAAATATCAAGGCACAGTCGTCCTGCAAGCTGTGATTACTCCAGATGGCCGCGCCATTGAAATCCAGGTCGTAAAAGGTCCGGGGCTGGGCCTTGAAGAAAAGGCCGTCGAAGCAGTGAAGCAGTGGAGGTTTAAGCCTGCTCTCGGCCCGGGCGGCAAGGCCGTTGCCGTTGTTGTCCCTATCGAAGTCACTTTCCGTT
>JAOAPW010000241.1 GCA_025463105.1 Candidatus Acidiferrum typicum
CAAGCAGGTGGCAGCCGAGTTCGCGAAGAATCGCGGCGACTGTGGTTTTTCCAGTGGCGATTCCGCCTGTCAAGCCTACGCGCAACATCAGGGTTTGGCCGCCACCGCGCCCGGAGCCGTGCCCGGAGATGCAAATAACGCTGCGTGAGCGCGTCGCAGGCGGGCCGCTTTTACCGTGTTGCTCATCAGCATCGCGATCGTTAGCGGACCGACGCCGCCAGGTACCGGCGTGATCGCTCCGGCGATTTCCGCGACGCCGGGATGTACGTCCCCAACGAGCACAGCCCCTTTTTCCCGGAACTGCGCCAGCTTCGCCGGGAATTTCGCGAAGATGCGTTCGGCTTCGGCTGCGTCGGTAATGCGATTGATGCCGACATCAATTACCGTCGCGCCGGGACGCACCCAGTCGGGCTCGACCATCGCCGCCCGTCCGATCGCTGCAACCACAATATCCGCCTGTCGCACCACTCCGGGCAGGTCGCGCGTCTTCGAATGGCAAATCGTCACCGTAGCGTTGGCATGCATCAGCAGCAGCGCCATGGGTTTTCCCACAATATCGCTGCGTCCCACGACCACCGCGTTCGCTCCCTCAAGAGCAATTCCGCTACGTCGCAAAATTTCCATCGCACCGGCGGGTGTGCAGGCCACGAGGCCAGGGCGGCCGGAGACCAACCGTCCCAGATTTACAGGATGAAAGCCGTCCACATCCTTTGCCGGATCGACAGCTTCGAGCACGCGCTTGGCATTCACCTGCGCCGGCAGCGGAAGCTGCACGAGGATTCCGTCCACATCGTTGCGTAAATTTAGTTCTTCGATCAATGCGAGCAATTCTTGCGTAGAAATGGTGGCGGGTAGCGTGTATTGCCAGCTTCCGAGGCCCAATTGTTCGCATGCCGCAATCTTACTGCGCACGTAAATTTGCGACGCGGGATTTTCGCCCACCAGCACCGCGGCCAGCCCGGGACGTATTCCTTCGCGCGCCAGCGCAGCAATTTCCTGCGTTAGCTCGCCATAAATCTGATCCCGAATCGCGTTTCCGCTCAGAATGCGCGCCGGCACGAGTACTCCTGACCTGAAGGTGGATGCGTTATTCATGATTATGTTAGCACAGCCAATGCGGCGAGTTGGCCAGCGCAAGTCCTCGGCGCTACCGAGAGTCAGGTACAATCAAATTCTGGGAACGCCAATCTGCCGATTGGCGGGGCAATTGAAGGTAGCGGGCAATTACACGCCAATCGGGAGATTGGCGTTCCCGGGACCGGTCGACGCACGCGAAGGAGACCACGGTGATTTTCGGCGAGAGCAGCGAACGCAAAAAACTCGAACAGCAGCGTCGCAGCGAAGGCAGATTGCCGCCCGGGCAATCGCTGACTCTGAAGTGGCCTGTGCTGCATGAGGGAAACGTCCCGCGCGTGGATCTGCGCACCTGGGATTTCCGCATCGAGGGACTCGTCGAAAAACCGGTGCGGCTCACCTGGGAGGAATTCAATCGCCTCCCGCAATCGGAAATTCAGTGCGACATGCACTGCGTGACGCGCTGGAGCCGCTTCGACAATCGCTTCGAAGGCGTCCTCTTCACTGACGTAATAAAACTGGTGACGCTCAAGCCGGAAGCTCACTTCGCGATCATCCGCGGAGAACACGGATACACGGCCAACCTGCCGCTCGCAGACCTCATGAAGCCGACAACGATTTTCGCTTTCAAACATGACGGCGAGGAACTTTCCGCCGAACACGGTTATCCGTTGCGCCTGATCGTTCCGCACCTCTATCTCTGGAAAAGTGTGAAATGGGTCCGCGGCTTTGAATTAACTGCCCAGGACGAGCTCGGCTTCTGGGAACAAAACGGCTACCACATATACGGCGATCCGTGGAAAGAGCAACGATTCGAGACGGATTAGGTAGCACAGGCTTCAGCCTGTGTGCAGTTCTGAGCGGACAAGAACCAATACCAAGCAGGCTGAAGCCTGTGCTACGCAGTCCCGAGTAAATATCGCGGGGTACTGCGACGAGTAGACCCAGTAATACAAGGAAATAGCAAAGTGCCCAGCATTGGGTGCCGCATCCTTCACGGTTTTTGTGAAGGATGCCATAAGTAGCCATCTTCAAAGCCCGCTTCCCCATCAAACTTCCATGCCTCGCTCGCGCCAGCAAAATACGGCGTCAGAAATATATTTCGCCGCTCAAAACAGCAAGGACTTGTACGAGCGAATTCGCGTTGCACTCTCCTTGCTCGACGTAATGGGAATACCCATCTACATCGCGTGGTTTATCTGGCGAGGACGATTCGTTTCGCCCCGCTCCTGGTTCGGTTTTCCGATCTGGCTCGTGGCAAGTTTCCTGCTTCATCGCGACAATCCAAAAACGCTCGGCATGCGCGCGGATAACCTCTGGGCCGCAACAAAACAAGCCACCATCGTCTACGGAATTTTTGCTATCGGCCTGCTTTTGAAGGGAATTGCGCTGAGGCAGGGTTCGCTTCTCCCACCGAACTACCGCTCGTTTGGCCGGATGTGGGCGTACTTCGCATTCTGCCTGCTACAGCAAATTGCGTTGAATTCTTTCCTGATGAACCGCCTCGTGTCGTTGATCAGCAGTCGCTGGCTGGCAAGCATCGCCGCCGGAGGCATTTTCGCGGCGCTGCACTGGCCAAATCCCGTGCTCGTCCCGCTGACGTTCATCGGCGGTACAGCCATGGCCTGGATGTTCGCGCGCGTGCGGAACATTCTGCCTCTCGCTGCAGGACAAGCTCTGCTCGGCTCGCTCGCGTGGTGGGCATTCCCAATCGCCTGGCACCACATGCTCCGCGTGGGCCCAGGCTACTATCTGCCATATTTGCACTGACGCGGCGGCGAGAAAAGCCAAATGTGGATAGAAAACCCGTACACTTGAACAGCACAAGGGTGCGGCACCCAAAGTTCAAAATCGTTCAAAGCTTCGCGCGCCGGGCAGATAACCTACCTCTGCTTCGTTAGGACCACATGTGTGGCATACGGTGTGGGAACGTGTTCAGTGAATTGATAGCCGAGTTTGCGTGCGTCAATTCCGGCAAGAAGATTCTCCCCGGAACCGAGCAGGACCGGCGGAATGGCCAAGTGCATTTCGTCAATTAGACCCGCGAGAAGGTATTGCCGGATGGTCGCGACTCCGCCGCCGAGCCGGATGTCTTGATCTTTTGCGGCGTCTCTGGCTCGTTCAAGCGCGGCATGGATTCCGTCGGTTACAAAATGGAAAGTGGTTCCCCCGTTCATGGTGATCGATGCACGCGGGTGGTTCGTGAGCACGAAGACGGGAGTGTGATAAGGCGGGTTGTCGCCCCACCAGCCCTTCCAGTTTTCGTCGGGCCAGGAACCTCGGATCGGTCCGAACATATTTCGACCAATGATCCATGCGCCGATGTTGTTAAAGCCGCGAGCCGCGAATTCATCGTCAGTGTCGGTTGTTCCGCCATCCTGGCCAAACATCTGTCGAAAAGTACGTGTAGCGAAGACCCATTCGTGCAGCGCGACGCCGCCAACGCCAAGCGGATTCGCGAGGTCCTGGTTGGGACCAGCACCGTAGCCATCGATGGATATTGCGAAGCTGTGGACGCGAAGCTTGGGCATAGGTCGGTAAGAACCAACACGCTGGACAACCCGCGCAGTTTAGGCTCTCAGAAATTCACTCACATCAATTCCAGCCTCACGGAGAATGGCCCGCAGGGTTCCCTCCGCCATGTCGCATGATGCGGGATCGTAACTTTCCGTCCGGTTTGGGAATGGCGCCAGACTTCATGACTTCCCGCGCCTGTTCGGTCGAAGCGAAATCCGAAGGTACGGAGGCGTCTTGCAACTTCCCGGTAGCGAAATCCCGCGAGGCGCCCCATCAGGGCATCATGACAGGGACTCGGAATTCGCGGGCGGGAACATGACCATCGCCGAAGGCAGCGGGGAGCGGGTCTCCATGCTCACGGCAAGATTCAACAATTTTTCGGGCAAGACTCTGAGCGATTTCGATGGTCTCGGAAAGGCTACGGCCTTCCGCTACCAGTCCAGGGACGTCCGGGCTGGTGCCCAAGTACCGTCCCCCTTTTAGAGATTCCACTCGTACGCGGATGGCCACTTCTTCAACATTCGCCAGATGCACTTGTCGTTTCACTGGGGCTCTCGGGAATACTTAACGATTATATCAAATATACCAAACCGCGCGTGCAGCACGAGATGTCGTCCGTGCGAAATTAGCGTTCGCAAAAAAAGACGGATCTGTATGGCCGATAGCTTTGTGGGCCGCCGGGCGCCCCGTCTAATAAATATCGTACTGCTCCCAATGCAGCGTAGGGTCAGATTGGATGATGACGCTCTTGCGCGTCGCCTGCTCGAGTTCTTCGATCAGCGAGGATTCGCGCGTCTTGAGCGCCTTGGCGATTTCTGGGTTGACGCGCAGGGTGAGGCTGCGCGCGTCCATGTCGGCGGACATTTTTCGCGCTTCGGTTTGGATTTCGTAGCAGATTGTGGGGATCGATTTGACCATGCCGGAGCCGGTGCAGTAAGGGCATGGCTGGCAGAGGACGCGTTCGAGCGCTTGCTTCGTGCGTTTGCGCGTGATGCAGACCAGGCCGAATTCGTTGAAGGAGAGCGCTTTTGATGGCGCGCGATCCTGATTCAATGCCTGATCGAGCGCGGCCATCACCTTGTCGCGGTTGCGGCGTTCTTCCATGTCGATGAAGTCGACGACGATAATTCCGCCGAGGTCGCGCAGGCGAATCTGGCGGACGATTTCCTTTACGGCTTCGAGATTCGTCTTGACGATTGTGTCTTCGAGACGCGTGGAGCCGCGGCCAACGTATTTCCCGGTGTTAACGTCGATGGCGACGAGCGCTTCCGTGTGGTTGATGACGATGTATCCGCCCGACTTCAGCCAGACTTTCGGGCGCAGCGCTTTGTCGAGTTCCTGCTGAATGCCGAATTCCTCGAAGATAGGCGCTTCTTTCGTGTACAGCTTTACGCGCGGAACCATCTTCGGCTGGAAGCGGCCGACGAACTCAACTACCTTGGTGAACGCTTCTTCGTTGTCGAGCCAGATGGCGACGTAATCTTCGCTCAAGTAATCGCGCAGGATGCGCTCGACCAGGTTCAGGTCGCGGTGGAGCAGGGAAGGCGCGCGGCGCTGCTCGGAGGTGGCGCGAATGGTGTCCCAGGTGCGGCCCAGGAATTCCACGTCGGTGCGAATTTCGTCGTCGCTGGCGTCGGCAGCTGCCGTTCGAACGATAAATCCTCCGGGAAAAGTTCCCTTTGCTTCGGTGACCACCCGGCGCAGGCGCGAGCGATCTTCCGCGGAGCCAATCCGGCGCGACACTCCAATGTGGTCGACCGTGGGCATATAGACCAGGTAGCGCCCCGGCAGAGCGACGTGGCTGGTGATGCGCGCGCCTTTTTTGCCCAGCGGTTCCTTGGCGATCTGGACGATGATTTCCTCGCCCGCCTTCAACATTTCTGAAATCAGCAGCGGACGCCGGTGCTGTTCGTGCCGCTGACCTTGATGCGAGTGCTGTTGATGACGATGTTCATTCGGCCGTCCGCCGCGTCGAGGTCCGCCCCGTTGACGATTTCCGCCACGCCGCATTGGACGCTGGAACCGCGCGCGCGGCTGATCGGAAATACGCGCGCTTGTGGGTTGCGTTTCGGACGAAGACGGCGGAGGCGCTCCAGCAACGTCGTGCTGAGTCTCCTGAGTTTCCTGCGAATTCCATTCGCCAGCTGAAGCAGAGCCTTCACTTTTTGTAGAGCCAGACTCCGCGTGCTCTTCCGCATGCTCAGTCGCTGAATCCGCGGCGAGAGCTTCGTCATGCATCGCGTCCGCGACCTCTTCGGCCTCCTCAGCATCCGCGACGTGATCGTCGTGCAGAGCGTCCTGAAGATCCTCGAGTTCCGCGGCTTCGACAAACGGTTCCGCGCCTTTTTCCTCGATGTTCGGAAGTTCGTCGACTTCCGCTTGCGCCTCTTCATGCTTGGCTTCAGCCAATTGCTCGGCCAGCGAGCTTACTTCATCGTCAGAAAGGGACGCGCCACTCTGAGCAGCAGTGTCCGCCGTTTCCACGATTTCGGATTCGTGTTCAAGTTCATGACGAGCAATTTCCGGCTCGCTGATCTGTTGTGGATAGGCGACCGGTGAGGCACTGAGGAATGCTTCAGTTGGCAGTGACTTGGCAATTGATTCGTCCCGCTTCTCCAAGACAGATTCTTTCGCTGAGGAAGACGCGTAAAGTGAATCTGGCAATCCCGACGAGGATCGCAGAGACGATTCATCGTGCGCGGAGTCGCGCACAAAATCAGTTGATGTCTGCGGTTCGGCAGGAAGCGCCTGAATGCCTGCGGCAGCTTCAACAGGAGGCGCAGCCGGAGCAGGCGCCGCAGGGATCCGATCTTTATACTTGGCGAGCGATTCGCCCGGAAGAATGATCGGCTGGTAATCGGCCGGAGGCGGCTCATACGGTTGCGATTCGCGCGGGCGAGAATCGAATGGTTTTGGCGAAGCATATTTCGATGGCGGCAAATCGCCACGCTGCTGCCGGCCACGCCCGCCGCCTTGGCGGCCCCAACGGCGATTGCGGCCGCCGCCGCGTCCACCACGATCGTTAAATCCGCCACGTCCGCGATCCGGTCTTTGTTCGAAAGGCCGCTGCGTCCGTTGAACGGGAGGAGCCGGCGGCACGGCGGCGTTCGAGACAGTGGATGGGGCGGAATCCGTTGACGGCGCCCCGGTTTCCGGCGCATTCCACGATTCGGTTGAAGCATTCGGTGCAAAGTTGGATTCAAGACCAGGCTCTTGCGGACTCCAGGCAGAGTCCGGTCGAGATTCCTGCGGGCTCCAAGTAGAGCCCGCATCATCTGCAGCATGCGCAGCGTCAACGACCGGTTCATGGGCCACTCCGGCGTGGGTCGTCGAGGGCGCGAACACTTCACCGATTGGTTGAGGAGGCTTTTGGAATTTGTGCTCGACCGGTGCAACGTGGTCGTAATCTTCCAGATGTTCCAGGAAATCGCTGACGTACAGGAAGGCGTCGCTATCGAGGCCAATATCCACAAAGGCCGACTGCATGCCGGGGAGGACTCTTGTAACGCGGCCTTTGTAGAGACTTCCGACTAAAGCAAATTCTTTTTCGCGTTCGATATAAATTTCACAAAGCTGTCCATCTTCCACAATTGCGACCCGGGTCTCGTGCGGGGTCGCCGAAATCACCAGCTCCTTCGACATGAAAACTCCTCGGAGGGCATCGCCACAATCCGGCTCGGCGCATAAACGAGCGCTCCATCCCGCTCAGCGGGATCGCCGGGGAAGTCAACCATTTGGATCTTCCGTAGGGCATGCGATGCTAGCCTCGCCATCAAAATTTCTCCCCGGCGGGCCGCTCGCTTCATTCACAGCGCGGCGCTGGCCGGAAAGCAAAGCAAGAAGCTCAGTTGACGAAACGCCGGATGCGGACGTTCATCACGAGCCCTAATGCCAAAAAGACAAACAGTGTGGCCGACCCGCCGTAGCTCATCAGCGGCAGCGGAATCCCGGTGACCGGCATATATCCAATCACCATCGCCACATTCACCAGTACGTGAAAGCCTAATACTGCCGCTACGCCCATGGTCAGAAACATCCCCGCACGATCATGCGCGCGCTGGGCATTCTGTACCAGCCGCAACAGCAGGAACATATATAGCAGCAGCGCGACGAAAACTCCCGCAAATCCTAATTCTTCCGCAAGCGCCGCCAGGATAAAATCCGAGTACCGTACGGGCACGAAGCCTAACTGATTTTGGCTTCCGTTGCCAAGTCCTTTGCCCCAGAATCCGCCGGAGCCAACCGCGATTTTCGATTGCAGGATCTGATATCCCGCGCCGCGAGGGTCATCTTCCGGCCGAAGGAACGTTGTAACACGATCCTTCTGGTATGGTTTCAGGAAGTGCCAACCAACTGGCAACATCAGCGCGGCCAAAGCCAGTATAGCAATTGCATGCTTCCATTGCAGCCCGGCCAAGTATGCTCCTATGGCTGCCAGCGGCACCAGCACTAAAGCCGTACCCAGGTCCGGCTGCCGCATAATCAACACGAGCGGCAAACCTATTACGGCAGCTGCCTTTAATAAATCACCCAGACCGAGTTCCTCGGTGCGCACCTCGGCAAAGAAGCGCGCCATAACAATAATTATAATCAACTTGACCAGTTCTGACACCTGTAAAAAGCCGCCGAGAATGGGTAGCCACCGCTTGGCGCCAAAACGCGTGTGCCCCATGGCCAGCACTGCTATTAGCGCCACTATCGCGATCAGATACAGCACCGGAGCCTGGTCCATGATCCTGTGATAGTCCACACGGGAAATTACCAGCATCAGAATCGTGCCCAACAGGATCCAGTACATCTGGTGCGTGTGCATGCCTGCCAGATGGCTTGCATGCGTCGCGGACCATATCTCCAGCACGCCGATGCCGCAGATGGCGTACGCGGTGATCAGCAGCCACCAGTCATAATCATGGATACTTGCGCCTTGTCTCATGGCCTCACGATCCTGTTTCCTTCAGTTCACAGGACAAAAATCTTGTTCCAAACGTTTCAGCGAGTCGCTTTCGGGTTCGCAATTCCCGGCGCGCCCTGGCCGCCAACCTGCCCAAGGTCCGTCTGACGATTCGCCAGCGTTGGATCATTCACCGAGGTTGGCAGAATTTCGGGCCGCTTGTCTTTCACTGTGTATATCTGGTCTTTATGTCCAGTCTTCTTGTCGTAATAGGCCTTGACGATATCGCGGACCACGGGCCCCGCGGTCGTTCCTCCGTGCTCGCTGCTGCCCTGGACGACTGCGGCAATCACGATCTCCGGGTTGCGGCGCGGCGCGTAACCCACGAACCATCCATTGGTTTCTTTTCCCTTTTTCCCCATGCGGTTTCCCGCCTCATAGCTCATCAATTGAGCTGTCCCGGACTTGCCGGAAAACTCGATATTCTGAAGTTTCAAGCTCGCCCCGGTCCCGCCTTCATTGATCACGCCGTACATTCCCTGCGTGACTTGCTCGACGGTCTCCTCGGAAAGCGGAAAGCGCTCCGTTTTCGTCGTGAAATTTTTCAGGAGATGCGGCTGCAGCAGTTCGCCGCCGCTGGCTACGGCCGCGATCATTCGCACCATCTGAATTGGAGTGACCGTAACGGCGCCCTGGCCGATGGACACGGAAATAGTTTCACCCGCATACCATTTGTGGTGGAAAACGCGCTGCACCCATTCTTCCGAAGGAACCAGGCCGGTTTCCTCGCTCGGCAAGTCGATGCCGGTGCGCCGACCCAGGCCCAGCCCTACGGCGTAGTCATGAATCCGTTCGATTCCCATGCGCTGACCGATGGTGTAAAAGAAAACATCGCAGGAATCCACAATTGCCTTGTGAAGATCGGTTACGCCGTGTCCGGCGGGCCGCCAGCAGTGAAAGATTCGCCCGTAAAAATCAGCGTGTCCCGGACAAAAGGCGGTGAAATCCGCAGGGAGTGCCTTGGATTCAAGCATCGCGGTCGCCATTACGATCTTGAACACGGATCCAGGGGCCATTTGTCCCTGTATAGCGCGATTCAACAGGGGTGTCCGTGGGTCGGTATTGAGCGATCGCCATTCCGCCGTTGGAATGCGCACGGCGAAATCGTTGGGATCGAAAGTGGGCCGGCTGACCATTGCCAGTATTTCTCCGGTTCGCCCATCCATGGCCACGACGGCGCCTTCTTTATCGGCCATGTAGGAATCCGCAACGGCTTGCAGATCGTAGTCGATTGTCAGTTGGATGGGTTTGCCCGGGATGGCGTCCTGCTGTTCGAGGCGGCCGACCTCTTTGCCGATACTATTGACAATCACGCGCCGCATACCGTCCGTGCCCATCAGCGTGTCGTTGTACATCCGCTCGAGGCCGGCTTTTCCGACGGTATCTCCCGGTTTCAGTTTCGAATCCGAGGCGTCGACCTGCTCTGCGCTGACCTCGCCAACATAGCCGACTGCGTTCGCCAGCATGTCACCGTGCGGATAACGGCGGCGGTGGACCATGAGCATTTCCAGCACAGGAATGTCCCCGCGATGCGATTCTATGAAGGCAATATCGGAGGGGCTTGCTTCCGGCTTGATAATAATGGGCTGAAATTTCGGCATGGCCCGAGCCGCGTCAATCTCTTGCTTCAATTCATCCAGCGTCATGCTTAGGCCATCGGCGATTTGCGGAAGCAGCCGTTCGACCTGCCCGGGAGCGTCGCGTAACAGAAGCACGCTGAACGATGGATAGCTGTCCACCAGGATGCGCCCCTCGCGGTCGAGCATCGATCCGCGCGGAGCGATGATGGGAATGGAACGTACGCGGTTGCGCTCGGCAAGTTGCGCGTAGCGATCCGAATCGACGATCTGCAGCCTCCAAAAACCGAACAGCAGAAGCGCAATCATGCCGACAATAACGTAGGAAGTGACGGCCAGGCGCCCCTGCGGCATGCGTTTATCATTTTGAAATGAAACTGGCAACTTCACTCCGAGGCGTCTGTGACAGCGCGCAACCTGCTAATTAATCCGCTAAACTAACCGTCATTCACACTAGCATTTGCACCTTGCATCTGCAAGACGCGGCGCGACCTATCGGATAACTGTTCCTTGGGACGGTGGATTTCCCGCCACGGGTTACTGCGCTCACGATTGCCAACCCTCACGACGGCTTGCGGAATTTATCGAGCAGGGGAAATAGTCCCATGGCGATGAATGCGTTTACCACCGAAGCTATCAGAATCGGCAGCGTAATATACGTCTCGCCCTGCTGCGCCAGCAGCAGCCGGCTGGTCAACGCAAACACGGCATGGTGGAACAGGTAGAATCCAATCGTCAAAATGAATCGGGCGATGGGATGCTCGACATCAAGGCGCGCGCCGATCGAGGAGCCCACATATCCGACCAGCGTTTTTGCAATGCCGTAAAGCCCCAGCGGCGTACGGCTCAAGCTGTCTTGCAGGAGTCCGATCACCATACCCAGCAGCAAACCCGATGACGGATTTCGCTTGCTCAGCGCGAAGTACAGCGTGACCAGCAGCGGCAATTCCAGATAGTTGGCCCAGCGAAAATGAACTGGAAAAAACGCCTGCAGCACCAGCGCCAGCACCACGGCGGCTGCGACAACGCCGCCATAATATTTGTGCACTTCAATGTGGGGCTCGGGCCCGATGTATACGTCTGTGCTTTCCATTCTCTTTTTCTCAGTCTTTCTAACTAAATCACTGCGCGCTCGCCGAAGGCTTAGCTGCCGAGGGAGGCGCCGCCGGACTTGTTTCAGCTTCTTTCTTTAAATCCAAATCCTGCCGGGTGAGCAGAATCAGAACTTCTTCCAGCCGATCCAGATGCGCGGCCGGCTTCAGTACGATCTTCATGAACGGAGCCTTGCGGTCCTCCGTGGCCGAGATAACGGTGGCGACCGGCAAATCCTTGGGAAAAATTCGATCCTGGCCCGAAGTCAAAACAACTTCACCGGGTGTCACCTTGGCGTCATTGCTAACATAATCCATCGTCAGCTCCGGTTTGCCCGAGCCTTTTACAACTCCCTGCGTCCGTGTGTTTGCCAGGAGCGCGCCCACGCCACTATCTTTGTCGCCCAGCAGCAATACCTGCGAAATGTCGGGATAGACGGCAAAAATTTTCCCAACGACGCCGTCCGGTGTGATAACTCCCATATCCCGGCGAATGCCATCGCGTGAACCTCGATCGATGTTGACGACCAAGCTCCCTGAGTCCGGACTGCCTCCAATCACTCGCGCCGCCGTCATGGGGACTTCGGCATGTCCATGGCGGAAATTCAACATGGCGGCAAGGCGATCGGCTTCCAGCGCGCGACCTTCGAGTTCGGCGTTGCGCACTTTCAATCGGTCCAGTTCCGAGCGCAATGATGCATTGTCCTGCCGGGTGTTCCGCAGGCCGACGTAGTTGCCCCAGCCATGCTCGAAGTTATAAATAATCCAGGAACCTGAACGTTGCACCGGAGAAAACAGTTCCACGGCCCAGACGCGTATCAAGCGTACCTGCTGGTCCCGCTTGATCTGTACAGCGAGTAGCAATAGCTGCGCGATGACGACGGCCGCGAGCAGCGTCAAGGATTTATGTCGTGAGGGAATCTCTATCATTGAAATACTGCCAGCCCTTGAAAATTTTCGGCAATCCCTGCCGCGGCTAATCGCCTCTCCCAGCTAGTCGATGGATACCAGCCGCAGCAACCGGAAATCGCTCAACATTTTTCCGGTGCCGAGCACGACCGATGCCAGCGGATCGTCCGCTATGGAAACCGGCAATCCGGTCTCTTCCCGAATGCGCTTGTCCAGATTTTTCAGCAGCGCGCCGCCGCCCGTCAGCACGATGCCGCGGTCGCTGATGTCGGCGGAAAGCTCCGGTGGCGTGCGCTCCAGGGCGACGCGGCAGGCGTTTAATATAGTCGCCACGCATTCGGAAAGCGCTTCGCGAATTTCGCTGTCATCAATCGTGACAGTTCGCGGCACGCCTTCGATTAAATTCCGGCCCTTCACTTCCATCGTGAGCGGTTTTTCGAGCGGATACGCCGATCCAATTTCCATCTTGATCTGCTCGGCGGTCCGCTCGCCTACCAGCAAATTGTATTTGCGCTTTAAATAGTGCATGACGGCTTCGTCCATCTCATTGCCCGCAACGCGCACCGATCGTGAATAGACGATTCCACTCATGGAAATGACGGCGATGTCGGTGGTGCCTCCGCCGATGTCCACGACCATGTTCCCCGAGGGCTCTTCAATGGGAAGTCCCGCGCCGATCGCGGCGGCCATGGCTTGTTCGACCAGGTACACCTCACTGGCGCGAGCGCGATAGGCCGAATCCTGCACCGCGCGTTTTTCCACGGGCGTGATTTCGCTGGGTACTCCGATGACGATGCGTGGATGCACGAGCACGCGCCTGTTATGCGCCTTCTGAATGAAGTAGGTGAGCATCTTTTCCGTCACCTTGAAATCGGCGATGACGCCATCCTTCATCGGCTTGATGGCTACCACATTGCCCGGCGTGCGCCCGAGCATATCTTTCGCTTCCTTGCCCACCGCCACGACTTCGCCGCTGTTCTTATTGATGGCCACAATCGATGGCTCATTCACGACGATGCCCTTACCCTTGGCGTAGACCAGCGTATTGGCCGTTCCCAGATCAATCGCCAGGTCGGAAGAGAACAAACTGAAGACCGAGCGAAGGCTGTATCCGTTCTTGTTCATGGTCCCCTCAGTTCCGGGCGGCTCAAATGATCTGTGACTGCCGCGCATCGGAGTGCGCCCGGCTGCGCCCTGAATGAATTGCGCCGGTTGCCTAGTGCTACGGAACTACAACTTCCACACGCTTGATCGCGATGCCGCCCCGGCGATTCTGTCCTGTGACGGCAATCGTATGGCTGCCACGGCCGAGCGACGGTGTGAAGTATTTGAACGAGCCGTCCGGGTGTATATCGGCCACCGATTCACCGTTGATGATTAGTGCCGCGCCTGGCTCGGTGTGTCCGCTGATCTCCACTACGTTACCATGCAACTCCGTGGGCCCGATTTCCAACATCATCTCCTGGCCCTTGCCTTGTGTCGCGAGTGTAAACTTGAACGTGTCGCTTGCCGCACTGACATGCTTCTGCGCATCCGTGGCCATCACGTCCCAGAAGTAATCACCCGCATCAAGTCCACTAATATCCGCAGAGGTCCCCGCCAGCTTCCGGTCCTCCACGATGCGGGAGAACATCGACGTTGTGCTGACACGAATTTCGTAGCTCACCGCTCCCTGAACCGGCTTCCACTCGAAATGCACAGGTGAATGTTTCGGGTCCGGAACGCTCATGGGTTGCAGGTTCAGGGGCTCAGCCAATTCCGGCGGGGCCAGCACATTCGTTTTCATAATTTTACCACCGCCGGGGGGCACGGAGACGCGCTCCCATTTCCCGATTTCCACGTGCTGGCGCCCGTCCGTCGTCGCCAATTCCGCCGTACCAGCCGAAACGGTGATGTCGGCCTGGTTGGTATTTGGATCACTGCGCACGGCAGCACGGCTGTTTTGTTGCACCGATGCCACTGCATTTGAAAATGAAACTTCGGCCTTGGATTTAGGAGATTCCCATGTGCCGGTTGCCAGATCCACCGCTCCGGAAGTGATATGCATGGCGACGCGTGTTTCGCTGTCGCGCCCAACGGAGTTTTCTTCCACAGTCACGAGCGTGTCGGCTTGTACTGTGTAAGTCGTGCCGTCCGCGAAGTTGACGCGCGCGGCGCCGTCTCCGCTGGTCTGAATCAAGTCGCCCTTGTCGAGAGTCATCCGATAATCGGCCGTGACCCATTGGACCGAGTTCACTTTCTTGACCTGAACCTTGCCGTCCAAATTAACAAACTTTGCCTGCTTCGCGCTCAGTTCCGCGGTGACGCTTGTGCCGCCGACCAGCGCCTTGGAGATTTTGGCCATTGCGCCGCTAAAGGCTTCCGGATAGATCAAATACAGCGTGGCGGATATAACTCCCAAGACCAGCATCACGTAGAGTGCGACGGTGCGGTAGGTAACAGTTTTCCAATACACCTGTACCGTCGAGACTTTTGGACCTTGCAAGCCGGGATTTCTTTGATTCTGCATTTGAAAATTTGCTGATTTTTACCCGATTTTAAAATTTAGCATAGCGACCACTCGCCGACTATCACGCAAGATCACCGTGTTTCCCGTAGTGCAATACTCTCCTGAATTTTTTCATGTGAGTTAACTCAAGAAGTAACGGACGTGCGGAATTGGAACGCGCCGTAATCTGTAGCAAGTAAAGGACATCGGCTGTGTCAGTCCGTGTTGCGGGCTAGTCGGCGGGCGCGCTTACGTGCGTAGCGTCAGCGGCTGTGGAACCTCCAAGGCGTTTGGCAAGCCGGTCGAAGGCGAGATACACGACAGGGGTCGTGAATAATGTCAGCGCCTGGCTGAAAATCAAGCCGCCCACGATTGCGATTCCCAAGGGACGCCGCAGCTCCGCTCCAGTCCCTCCGCCGAGCGCCAGCGGCAGGCCGCCCAACATGGCCGCCATTGTGGTCATCAAAATCGGCCGGAAACGCAGCAGGCATGCCTGGTAAATCGCATCCAGCGGACTCTTGCCTCCTTTGCGCTCCGCCTCGAGCGCAAAGTCAATCATCATGATCGCATTTTTCTGCACGATGCCGATCAGCAGAATAATTCCAATGAGTGCGATCACGCTGAAATCGGTCTTGGTAATCAAAAGTGCCAGCAATGCGCCAACACCCGCGGAAGGCAGCGTGGACAGAATTGTGATCGGATGAATGTAACTTTCATACAGCACGCCGAGCACGATATACACCGTCAGCAGCGCGGCCAGCACCAGCACGGGCTCGTTCGCTAGCGAAGCTTGAAAGGCCTGAGCAGTTCCCTGGAATCCGGCGTGAATGCTGGCCGGCAAGCCAATCTCCTGCTGGGCGATTTTGATGGCATTCACCGCCTGTCCTAGAGAAACGCCTTCCGCCAGGTTAAAAGAAAGCGTTACCACCGGGAATTGCCCTTGATGGTTCACAGCAATAGGAGTGGACTCGGAGGAAAACTGCGTAAAGGCGCTGAGTGGTACCTGCGTCCCGTTCGATGAATGCACATAAATCTGTTTCAGCGCGTCCGGATTTTGCTGGAACGTCGGGTCCACTTCGAGAATAACGTGGTACTGATTCAGTTGCGTAAAAATCGTGGATACCTGACGCTGGCCAAAAGCGTCGTACAAAGTGTCATCAATTGTTTGCGGCAAGATACCCAGACGCGAGGCTGTGTCACGATCGATCGCAATTGTTTCCTGTAATCCGCGATCCTGCTGGTCGCTGGCCACATCTCGCAATTGCGGCAATGCCGCCATTTTCGCGACCAGCTTGGGAGCCCAATCCGAAAGCTCTTTTCCGTCCGCGTCTTCCATCGTGTATTGGAATTGCGTGCGGCTGATCCTGTCTTCCACCGTCAGATCCTGCACCGGCTGCATGTAGAGGGTTATTCCTTTAACGTCGCTCAGCTTGGTTTGCAGCCGGCGAATAATCGTTGGAGCGTCGTCGGTCCGCTCCTCGCGAGGCTTCAGGTTGATTTGGATGCGCCCGCTGTTCGGCAACATGTTGGTGCCGTCGATGCCGATGAATGAGGATAGACTCACCACATCCGGATCTTTCAGGATGGCCTTGGCAAGCGCCTGCTGCCTCTCCGCAAGCGCCGGAAACGAAAGTGTCGCCGGAGCTTCTGAAACCCCCAGGATCACGCCCGTGTCCTGCACGGGGAAAAAGCCCTTGGGAATAATGAGGAACAGAAAAATGGTCAGCGCCAGCGTTCCGACGGTAACCACAAGCGTGGCAAACTGATGTTGCAGCACAAATCGCAGGACTACCGAATAGCGATCGATAATCCAGTTGAGCGAATTTTCCGAGGCCCGGTAAAACCAATTTTTATCCGCATCTTTTTGGTGGCGAAGAATTTTGGCGCTCATCATCGGCGTCAGCGTCAGCGAAACAACCGCGGAAACCAGAATCGTTACGCTCAGTGTTACGGCAAACTCCTGGAAGAGCCGCCCCACCACGTCAGACATGAACAGCAGCGGAATCAGGACGGCGATCAGCGAAACCGTCAGCGAGAGAATCGTGAAGCCGATCTGTTCCGAGCCTTTCAGCGCGGCTTCCAGCGGAGATTCGCCTTCTTCGATGTAGCGCGTGATGTTTTCGATCATCACGATGGCGTCGTCGACGACAAAGCCGGTCGAAATCGTCAGCGCCATCAGCGACAGGTTATCCAGGCTGTACCCCAGCAAATACATCACGCCGAACGTGCCCACCAGCGAAAGCGGCACGGCCACGCTGGGAATGGAAGTGGCGGCCAAGCTGCGCAGGAACAGAAAAATCACCATGACCACGAGCGCAACCGTCAGCATCAATTCAAACTGCACATCTTTTACCGACGCGCGGATGGTGGTGGTCCGGTCGGTTAAAATTGAAACCTGAACGGAAGACGGTAGCGTCGCTTTCAATTGCGGCAGCAGATTCTGGATGCGATCGACAACGTTGATGATGTTCGCGCCAGGTTGCCGCTGGATATTGACGATCACCGCGGGCTTATCGTTTTCCCAGGCCGCCTGTTTCACGTTTTCCGCGCCGTCAATGACGTTGGCCACGTCCATGATTCGCACTGGCCCGCCGTTTTT
>JAOAPW010000245.1 GCA_025463105.1 Candidatus Acidiferrum typicum
TGTTTGGGCACAATGTGCTATGGCCAGATGCCGCGAGTACGCATTGCATTGGCCACCCGATCAATCGCCAGGATATATGCGCCGGTGCGCATCTCCACGTTGTGCTTCCTTGCAGTCGCGTGAACGTCGGCGAAAGCCTTCACCATAATACGTTCCAGGCGCCGGTTCACGTCGTCTTCGTCCCAGAACAACTCTTGCAGGTCCTGCACCCATTCGAAGTAGGAGACGGTCACACCGCCGGCGTTGGCCAGCACGTCGGGAATGACCATGATGCCGCGGTTGTGCAGCACGAGATCAGCGTCAGGCGTAGTCGGGCCGTTCGCCGCCTCCACCACAACGCGCGCCTGCACGCGCTCGGCGTTCTGTAGTGTGATTTGATTCTCCAGCGCCGCAGGAATCAGGATATCGCACTGCAACTCGAGCACCGCTTCGTTTGAGATTGCTGTCGAACCGGGGAAGTTCGCAACCGAGCCGGTCTTGGCCTTGTAGGCCACAAGCTCGGGCACCGTCAGTCCCGAATGGTTCAGAACGCCGGCACGGGAATCGCTGATCGCGATGATCTTCGCTCCGTCTTGCGAGAGCAATCGTGCAGCGATGCTCCCGGCATTACCGAAGCCCTGGATGGCCACCGTCGCCTCGTTTAGCTTCGTGCCCATGACTTCGCATGCGGCGCGAATTACAAACAAGCAGCCGCGCGCCGTGGCTTCGTTCCGGCCCAGCGATCCGCCCAGGAATAATGGCTTGCCAGTGACGACCCCCGGCGCGCTGCTGCCATGGGTCATGCTGTAGGTGTCCATGATCCAGGCCATTACTTGCGCGTCGGTGTAAACGTCAGGCGCAGGGATGTCTTTATCCGGCCCGATCAGTGGCGAGATTTCGTAAGTATAACGTCGGGTAAGCCGCTCGAGTTCGTTACGGGAAAGCTTGTGCGGATCGCAAACGATGCCGCCCTTTGCGCCGCCGAATGGGATATTGACGATCGCGCACTTCCACGTCATCCACATCGCCAAGGCCTTGAGTTCATCGAAAGTAACGTTCGGGTGATAACGAATACCCCCCTTGCATGGCCCGCGAGCGCTGTTATGTTGCACGCGGAAACCTTCAAACACGCGGATAGAACCATCGTCCATTTTCACAGGAAGCGACAGCGACAGCGCCCTACGCGGGCGCCGCAGGACCTCGCACAGACCAGGTTCGAGGCCGCACTTCTCCGCGGCATAATCGAACTGGCGCATGGCAATTCGAAAAGAGTTGAGGTCTTCTTTGATGGAAGTAGCGGAAACAGGAAGCCGGGCAGTACCCATAACGTCTCCTTTCACACAAGCGTTCAGTTCAAGCCACGTCCTCGACCTCCATATCCAGTAGTTGCAACTCTTCACCGCCGATCATCTCGGTGCGCGGATTCCCGCATTCAGGGCATGGGCACTCCGCCCTCGTGGCCGCGAAATTAACCCCACAGTTCCGACAATGATGCCGTACCGGCAAGACCTTCACCGAAAGCTGGGCGCCTTCGGCGACGGTGCCGCGAGCGGCCGAAGCAAAAATCGCTTGCAGGAGATCGAGGTCGAGCACACGGCGCCCTCCGACTGCAAGGTGAACCGTTGAGATTCGAGTTGCTGAGTTGCGATAAGCCGCGTCATCTACGGCGGCCAAGACTTGACTTGCGAGTTCGTGCTCATCCATGCCCCACCTCCAGACCGGAGCTATGCTGGGGCTTGCGTGGGGGAATGTGGGCGGGGCTTCGGACCCTCACTTCCGTAAACCACCAGAGTTTTACACCTCACCGAGGAGCGCGTCAATACATTGAACATTGCAGAGGCCGCCAGTAGGTTTACACCAGCAAGCCGGTTGTTGGCGAAAAGGGGATATTTCAATAGCAATCGCTCGGCTCAACCGTGCAGTCGGAGAGATGTCAATGGTCGCCTACTCAGCAAAACCTCTCATCATCGACTTCGCCCATATAGCTGGAGAAACGAGATCGTTGAGCGCGAAAAATCGCGAGACAGGACAGGCTGGCGCGCACGCTCCGCAATCGCGATTCAGTCAACCTAGCCAAGGAAAGCCTATTCGATTGAAATTTTCTCCAAGAGTTTGAAGTCGCTGAGAATTTTGCCTGCGCCTAGCACCACGCAGCACAGCGGGTCATCGGCTATGCATATCGACAGCCCGGTTTCTTCCCGGATTCGCTTGTCCAAGTTCTTGAGTAAGGCCCCGCCTCCGGCGAGCACGATGCCGCGGTCGCTGATGTCAGCGGAAAGTTCGGGCGGTGTGCGCTCCAGTGCCATGCGGATCGCGCTCACAATAGTCGAGACGGACTCACTCAACGCCTCGCGAATCTCGCTGTCGTTCACCGTGACCGTCTTGGGCACACCCTCGAAGAGACCGCGCCCCTTGATCTCCATGGTCAGTGGTTTGTCCAGGGTATACGCCGAGCCAATCTCGATCTTGATCTGTTCCGCGGTGCGCTCCCCGATCAGAAGGTTGTATTTTCTCTTCAGGTAATTCGCGATGGCTTCATCCATGTGATTGCCGGCGATGCGCAGCGAGCGCGAATAGACGATTCCGGACAGCGAGATCACAGCGACGTCAGTCGTGCCGCCACCGATATCTACCACCAAGTTGCCGCCGGGCTCGGTGACGGGCAGACCGGCGCCAATGGCGGCCATCATCGCTTGCTCCACCAGGTGAACATCGGCAGCCTTGGCGCGGTAGGCCGACTCTGCCACGGCGCGCTTTTCCACCTGTGTAATCTCGGAAGGGACGCTGATCACGATGCGAGGATGTACGAGTGTCCTGCGCTGTTGTGCCTTTTGGATGAAGTAGTTGAGCATCTTCTCAGTCACTTTGAAATCGGCAATCACGCCATTTTTCAAAGGTCTTACAACTCTGATATGGGCGGGCGTGCGGCCCAACATCTCCTTGGCTTCCTTGCCGACCGCTTGCATTTCGCCGGTACGGTCATCGAGAGCAACGGCCGAGGGCTCGTTGACCACGATGCCCCCAGCCCTGGAATAGACCCGCGTGTTAGCCGTACCCAAGTCAATCGCCAAGTCCGCAGAAAACAAGCTCAACAATGGGCGCAGATTGTTGAGGGAGATTCGGGTTATCCGGTCGAAGCGCATAACACCAACTGGCTTGATCAGGCAGGCCGGCAAACGCTTGGATCACGGGTTCGTGGATCGCTGAGTATGGGCGTTTTTGCCGAACTCGCCAAAGAGACTGGCTTGCGGCACATCAGGGAAAGCACATTGCGCTGATCATGGGCTGCCATTGATCAGGCGCCCAAAGGCTGCCGGGCCCGCTTCAATCACTAAGTGTAGTAGTTCCTGTGCAGTCATACAGCGGAGACGGGTCGATCGTATCCAAGCAGAATTCTGAAAGGCGTTTTGTATAAGGTGGCATCTGCGGTGAGACACTGGTGAGACCACTGGAGATGCACGCATCACAGTAGCTATCCTGGACGGCCCGGTCGACCAATTGCATCATTGCTTCGTTGGCGTCAGGCCGGATACTTTCCCGCAATGTAGTGCTCCAGTTGCCGGATGGTCAATTCCTGCTCCGAAATGATCCCCTTCACAAGATCGCCGATTGAGACAACTCCGAGCACGTGCTCGTCTTCCATGACTGGCAGATGGCGTATACGATGGTTTGTCATAATGCTCATGCATTCGTCCAGAGTGTGGCGCCGGGTCACATAGACCACCGGGCTCGTCATGATCTCCTTCACTTGTGTGTCCTTCGAGGACCTTCCCTTTAGGATGACCTTCCGAGCGTAATCTCGCTCTGAGACTATACCCACGAGCGCGTCGTCGGAAATCACCACTAATGCCCCCACTCCCTTGTCTGCCATCTCTTTTTTATCGCTTCGTAGACTGACTGATCAGGTGAGACCGACCATATGTCGCGGCCCTTCTGCTTCAATATCAAGTCAACCGTGTCACTGAGTTTCGTCACAGTCATCCTCCTCAATGCGAAGTCTCTATTCGGGGGGACGCCTTCCTGTAGGAAGGCACAGAATACTTCCTTCACTGGCAACTTATAGCGGGTGGGCAAACGACAGCTAGTGGCGTTGGGATCATGCATGTGGAAATACCGCTATCCCCATGGGGGTATTTTGCGGCCTCTCTGGATCAAATCCTCTTTCTTTTGACATGCGTCCAGAATGCATCCACGTCAGCCACATAGAAGATCATCCGTCCCCAGCGAGTCACGGCACGATTCTGTTCCAGATCGAGGTTTCGAAACTCTGCGTCCGCTATGCGAAGCGAAGAGAAAATATGCATCCTTCCCGCCGTATACGAGGTCCATACCCAGCACATCTCTGTAGAAACGCACGGAAACTCCCATGTTTGCGACCTTTAGAGTGATGCCCGTAACTCCACAAAATCGGAGTCCCCATCCTCATGCAAAATCCGTGACCGAACCCCCGGATTTTGCAGTGTTACGTTGTCACAAAAACTTGACGAATTCCACAGTATGCTTTGCTGGAAAGTTCCTTTCAAAGTCCGTCCACAGGCGGTCGGACGAACCTTATCGACTGGATTTACTGATTCCTTGACTCTTCTATGTAACTAGAAACGCGCGAAACCGTGCCGTGCGCTCGCGCGACCGTCCTGCTTTGGCTGTCCAGTTACATGCGCCGGCGCCTCCCATCCTACCGTTGGCTGCGAGGGACGAGACGACAACAACGTCGCCTCACAATCAAAGCCAATAGGAATTGCGTCTAGAAACGTGTCAGCAATCGAACAAGGAGTGGTTCTTTCTCCCTCTCTTCCTCCTCGTGCTGCACGGCCGACTCCATGTCCAGGAGGGTCGAGAGTTGTTCTGAGCCTGGGACAACGAGGACGTCAAAGATCAGACCGGCAGGCAGATCGCCCAATGTAATTTGCCTGCCGTCCGAGAACTCAAAGACGTCCTGCTTCGGCCGTTTCGACATTCTGAAAACCGCCTCGGCCTCGGTGCTGAGGTGGAGCAATGCTTGCTGACTTTCGGAGAACCGAAACAGGACCCTGGTCCGATCTATCAGACAAACCGGACAAGGCCGTGGGGCGTCGAGCTCGGCTTCCCGAACTACCCAATTCGAATGCCAATTCATTTCCTTGATTCCAAGGCGCTGTCCAGTCTTGGCCTCTTCTATCTGGTTCGCATACTCAGTCGAAAACCAACACATACATTCATCCTCCAATCTTGGAAATTGAGCCAGCCATCGAGTCTTTGGAAATGCGCGGATGGCCAAGGCTCTGCCGTGGGATTTCAGGCTTGTCCCCGCAGGAGGGAGAGAGGATTGTCGTGGAGTTCGGCGGATCTGATGCCTACTTCGCGGCCCTTGAGGTCTGAGTCGGCGCTCGGGTCGGTCGTACCATTGCCCTGTCCTCCTCCCAGACTCAGGGTCACAGTATCACCCGAGGTTTCACTTCCGGACATATTTCAAGCCAAGCTCGCCATCGTACTGTCGGATAACCCCGTAGCATTCGCAGGCGGAGTCCTCAAGTTTCTTGCGGTTCACGATCTTCACTGCGCCACGCGTGTACTCGATGAGTTCCTTCCTCTGCAAAACACCAGCTGCCAAGCTCACGGTAGGTCTATCTGTTCCTAGCATCGTTGCGAGAAAATCATGAGTGATGGGCAGCGACCCTGAATCCACTCTATCCTGAGTCATTAGCAACCACCGCGCAAGGCGCTGCTCAATATCGTGCAGCCGATTGCACCCCGCCGTTTGTGCAACCTGCATACCCCGAACTGCGGCATATCGGCTCAACATCAATTGAAGGTGTGGAGCGGATTCCAAAGTGTTTTGAAGAGCTCCAACCTCTACCCGGAACCCATCCCCCGTGATTTGCACCACCGCTTGAAGCGGGTTCCTGATCAGGCCAACAGCCGCCAGTGTTCCTGTAAAGCCCTCATTTCCAACTATGCCAGCTTCGGCCGTTTTTCCATCTTTCATTACTACTACAAGAGAAATCAAACCTCGATTCGGGAAATACGCAAATTCTAGCTTTCCACCCGCCTCGTGAAGGACTAGATGGTTTGGCAAGCTGATGTATTCGAGATGAGGACGAAGTGAGCTGTAGTCGCTATCGGAGATCGATAGAAGTATTTTGTTGCTGACTGGCTTTCCTGCGGCATTTGTCCGCTCGCCAGACTGCACGACTTGGAGGTCTTTGTTCGCCACAAACCAGAACCGGAAAGCCTCGCGGACGCGGGGATAAACTCACCCGCCATGGTGTGCAAAACAGGAACTCTGGTCATTCGCGCTACTTGGGAAAATTATACAGGTCACCGTTTACACACGAAAGGTGACCAACACCCAAAGCGATTCCGCTCACTTCAAACGAGGCCCCCGAAATCAGACGTTCGCACGAACAAGACCTTTCGATGTATGTAGGATGCCCGACAGACCATCCAAATTGGCGCATGTAAGCTCCGCCTATCTCTTATGGATCTTCCGCTAAGCCCAGACTGGGTGACGGCTTTTTGGTGCAATCAGGCAGTACGCCGCTGCGAAAGGAGCCGTTAATGGCGAAACCAGAACGTTTCGCCCTTAACAGCAAGCGGGTACTCGTTGGGGCACAGCGACAGAGGCGGCCATGAGCCGCAAGCTGGTATGGATTGAGCAACAGCGTTTTCGGGGTTTTGGTTGCTCCGAATGTGGATGGCGGTTCAAACCTTCTAGTGCGCCCACCGGCACATCTTTCGATGAAATGATGCGCAACTTCGAGTTGCAGCGCGACAAAGAGTTTACATCCCATGTTTGCGCCGATCCCTAGAAAGGGGTTAGGTACCCACCGGCGCGCCGCACCGATCAAACATAAATATAGAGTTGCGCCACTGTTCGCGCAGGACGCCAGGCCATGACAGTCGAAAGTTCCTCATCTCCCAAATTAAGTACCCGCGATGGGATCCCGAGTCCCAGCTGCGATTTTGGAGCTAGAGCAGTAGAAGCTGACTAAGCACGTGCTACCGTCAAGGTCTGCGGGGTATTTCTTGACGCCGATACTGCTGGCGTTCTTGTTGAGCGCACGCAAAAGCACATTGCCGAACGAGCATTGATGCTAATTCGCGGATTTGCCAGTGTCGGCATTATTGCTCTGGTTGATGAAGCTACGGGGTATCAGTATGAACGGCCAAGACGTGACCTAGAAGAATACCTAACGAACGGCGCAGTGAGCGTGGCAGTCAGAGCAATAAACTGTTTCAGTGGACGAGTGAAGAATTGGGAAAACCGGAGCTGCTGCTTCACATGGGAACCGTCGTTGGACTTATGAAAATCAATAATGATTACGATGTTTTTCACAAGCAATTGGACAGCGTCGCTCCCATATATCCGGATGAACCAGGGCTTTTCGATGATCCAAAGGATTGGGATAAACCGATTAGCGATTCTCGGGAGCTTGTTTCACGATCCGAGCAGCGGCTTGGCTGAAATCCTCGCGGGGCGTCTTCTTCTTTTTAGCGGCAGGATGGCGGACTTTCTTTTCGAGTTTATCCGCCTGTCGCTCTGCTTTTTCGATCTTTGTTCGTTTCTCTGACATGCCCACAGTTTCCCACAGGCTAGGCCCGATTACTATCCCTATGGATTTCAAACTGCACCACTACCTGTTATTTTGTTAGAACCTCGCGGCGCACGTAATAAGCGTACACTACTTGTATACGCACCTCTCCGCCATCCTTAGTGAGGCGACGGTCTTCTGCGTGACTGGAGGCCATCGTGGCTAAGATCCGTAGAAACCATTCCAATAGTTTAGACATTCCTACACAACTAAGCAGACGTCTAAGACGGTTTTACGGCCGCTCCCAACCAACGATGACGGGAGAGAGCGGGACATCGCGGAAGTGCTCTAAGCCTGCAAGGCTGGCGCCGACATCGACTGGAGACATGAGCGTTGAGGACGAATCATACTGCATGATCGGGTCGCGTGACCTAGAGAAACGTATTAGGTTCGAAAGCGCTTGTCGTTCGCTGACTTCGGCTGACACATTCTTCACGTTACCAAGTCGAGCGTGATAGCAGATCAGCGAGGGATGGAAGCCTTGTCGTTTTTGCAAACACTGGTGAAACGTGTCTCTGCTTCCATTGTTCGAACGAGGTCTCACAAGAAGCGCCAGTCTTGGGTGGGGCTGCGCCTAATAGTGCCCAATAATGGTGCAATCAACCTGGCAGTCACCTTTAACACGTGACGATTGCCGCAGAGTAGCACGTTCCATAATAACGAAAACAAGGCGAAAGGAAGTAGGATAGGCTCATGGATGAGAGCCGCAAGCGGATTATTGGAATTATGGCCGCAATACTGGCGACCCTTCACACGCGAGCAGATGATTTGTTTCGAACTCCGCAGGGAAGCCCTAGAACCGACATGCTGATTCTCAGCTTCGATTCAATGGGCCGCGAGAATCATGCAGAAAATTGATGTTCTTAAAGCTGCGTGAGAAAGGAACGGCGTTCGCCCATGAAAATCAATCGTGAAATGAGCAGGAAGACTTGGAAGCAGATTCACGAGGCGGCTGGGCGAATCTACCGTAGGGCATCAGAATCCAAAGACCATCAGACTGCGAAGGACGCAGACCTCATCCTTACGCTGCTGCGGAACCTGTCGGAGGAAATCCAGATAGAGGACGACAGGCTTAGGCACATCGCTTGAGCTGTCGAAAATCCAGGCTGACCCACGTATTCGATCCGAATATTCCCGAATCGCCACACCTTGAAGCACAGAAAAGGGCTACTTCTTTCCCTTTTGCAGGGCGATGTCTGCCAGCTTTAGATATTGGTCAAGCCGCCACGATGGACAGTTGTGACCATTCGCTGGATTACTTCCGAATTGCCGACCTCCATGTAAGTCTTTGTCAAGGAGAAACACAGTCCTCCTGACGCGCGCTTTGGCCAGAATGGAGAGTCTGCAAGTAATCTCGCGTACCTCGACGATGCAGTACAAGACTGTCAAGAAGTCTCTGCCGGGCCATCGCCCACGAACTCAATGCAGACGCGATCGTCGAAGGCTCAGTGCAACGTTCCGGCAATCGTGTACGTGTAACCGCGCAGCTGGTTCGTGCCGCTGACGACAGGCATCTCTGGGCTAACAGCTACGAACGCGATTTTCGCGACGTGCTCGTGCTGCAAGATGACGTGGCCTCAGATATCGCAAAGCAGATCGAAAGCAGGCTGGGCGGGCCTCAGCCCACTCCAGCACCCACGCTGCAGGCGGTGAGCCCTGAGGCCTACGAAACCTACCTCAAAGCAAATTATTATCTCGACAGTTTTGATCTGCAGAAGAGTATTGAATACTACAACGAGGCCATCAAGCTCGACCCGGACTACGCGCCCACCTATGCTCATATGGCGCTTGCTTACTCTTTCATGGCGTTCTTCGACGCGGTGTCACCAAAGGAGGGCTGGGGCAAGGTCAAGGAGGCCGCGACACTGGCCGTCGAAAAAGATGACCGCCTGCCTGAGGGACATGGAGCCCTGGGATTGGGGAGCGCACGGCGGAGCAGATCAAGATCGAGGTTGGCTCGGCGTATACCCTGGGCGAACCACTGACCATGGAGATCAAGGGGCGGGGTCTCTTCGAGGGTGTGCCCAAGACGATCACTGTGGACGACACGATCCGCACGGCACTGGAGCGCACGCCCCCCGAGCTTTCTGCCGACATCAGCGACCGCGGCATCGTGCTCGCCGGAGGCGGTGCCTTGCTCAAGAACTTGGACAAGCGAATCCGGGAAGAAACCGGGCTGTCGATATGCATAGCCGATGACCCGCTGTGCTGCGTGGTGCTAGACGCAGGCAAGATTCTCAGAGACTTCAAACTCTTGCGGAAAATTTCGATCGAATAGACTTCCTGGCGTAATCTCCACATGCCGCCGCGCGATAAAGCTCCCACGAGGACAGCAGGCTATCCCAACCTGATTTGGGAACTTAGCCGGGCGCGGCGGGAACAGATCTCAGCTTAGCGGTTGCTCACTAGGAACGTTAGCGAGCGGGTGGTAGACAAGGACAACCACAACCACCTGCGCGATTGTACCTCGTAGTGTCGTTGCCCGCGCCCGCGCAGACGCCGCTCGAAGTGCGTCTGGCAGCCATGGTCAAATAGCACCCTGAATTACTGACCGGCGAGCCGAGAAAAGCAGAAGACGGACCCACTTGGTCCGCCTCTGCGAATTAAACTTACAAACTCTAGTTCTCGTACAGCAGCACGCCCTCGGTTTCCTGCGATTCCACCGGACGGTAGTACAGCTTGTTGTCCTCGAGGGAGACCTCGATGAACGCCGGCCGCGTGGTGATGGTGCC
>JAOAPW010000265.1 GCA_025463105.1 Candidatus Acidiferrum typicum
TTCTTTGACTTTGTCTATGACAGATGGGCACGACAGTTATACGTCCCAATGAGACCGGCTGAGGACGGGATTCCCATTAAATAATCTTCCGCGGTAATGCCAGTGGCCCGCGCTCATACTGAGACAAGAGGAATTACCGCGTCGCCAGAGGTGTAATACCTAAACCTCATAGTAGCAATGACATCCTCCGAGGACTGGGTACCGGTACCATCAGAACGTAGGTTACAACAACTATGATTCCTTCTGTTCATTGTGGAACACATTCATGCCTGCGAAAGTTGGCTTGTTAAATCCTGAGCTTACGGAAGGATTCGGCATAATGAGAACCGCTAAGACTGCTTCGATAATTTTAGGTGGATTGATCTTCTCCCTTTCAGGTTTGGTTGCTTTCGCGGAACCGCCAGATTGGCAAAAGGCGACGGCTGCAGCCAACGTGGCTCGCCAGAAGGGCAATTATGCGGAGGCCGCAACGCTCTATCAGCAGGCCCTGGAAATACAAGAGAAGAAACTGGGCCCGGCTTGCCCGGAAGTGGCCGCCAGCCTGAACAATCTTGCAGTCGTCTATCAGGAAGAATCCAAGGACGCTGAAGCGGAGCTCTTGTACCGGCGTTCTCTGCAGATTTGGGAGAAATTTCACGGCACGGACAAGCAACTTGCCGCGAGCTTGAGCAACCTTGCCGCCCTTTATCAGGACGAGCGTAAAGATGAGGAGGCCGTACCCCTCTACAATCGTGCGCTGGCGATCTGGGAAAAAACAGGAAGTATGGAATCTCCCAAGGCTGTATCTGCTCTTGTCGGCTTGGCCGATATTTTCTATTCGCAGGGCAATTTCAGTGACGCCGCACCTCTTTACAAACGCACATTGGCAATTTGGAAAAAGACGGGGCAGCCGGATAGCTCCGATGCAGCGACCACACTTATCCACTTGGCGGATATCTATCGCTCCCAGAGCGAGTACGAGCAAGCCGAGCCTCTTTACAATCGCGCCCTGGCAATTTGGGAAAAGACCGGGCATGCGGAGAACCTGGAGTTGGCCGCGACCCTCAGCAGCCTGGGCGATATTTATCGATCCGAGGAAAGGTATTCGGAAGCTGAGCCGCTCCTCGTGAGAGTGCTGGCAATCAGGGAAAAGGCCTTCGGGTCAGACAACCTGGACGTTGCTGCGAGCGCAAACGAATTGGCATTACTCTACAATTGCGAAGAAAACTATGCCGCTGCCGAAATCTTCTACAAGAAAGCGATTCAGATCCGCGAAAAAAATCTTGGCCCGCAGCATCCGGATGTAATCCGGACTCGGGAAATTTACGCCGCAATGCTTCGCCAGGAAGGACGCAAAACCGAGGCTCATGCAATAGAAGTGAGCCCGATGAAAGTCCAACTGAATTCCTTTCAAAAAGCTACGAATTGAGGTTTGCGTCCGGCGGATTATAGAGACGTCCCATCGTAAATTGCGATGCGGACGTCTCTGTTAGATGTCACAGAAATTTCAGAAGAGCGTCCATCGTCTCCTTTTGCTGTTCTTCCATGAGCCAGTGGCCGGTATTTTTCAGGACGACAACCGTTGCGTCCGACGCCACAAGCTTCATCTGCTGCCCGAGTAAAACTCCGTTGGCCTTCTCACCGCCGATTGCCAGGACCGGCATGGTCAGCTTTTTCTGGGAGAGTTGCGTGAAATCCTTCGCTGCCTGCGGAAACGAAACGAAATATCCCCAGCCTGCGCGCATACGTCCCGGCCGAGCATAGGCTGCCGTGTACGCGGCGCGATCGGCTTCCGGAATCGAATGCGTTCTGTCGGCGGCGAAGTCGTTCCAGTAATGCTCAAAGTACGTTCGCTCACGTCCGTGCACCAACGCTTCCGGCGTCGGACCATTGAAGCGAAAATGCCAAATACCAGGATTGTTATAAACATCCTCCCATCCGGCAACGCCGGGGAGAAAAGCGTCCATGACCACGAGCTTTTCCGTTTCCGCCGGAAACTGCGCGGCGTACGCATAGGCGACCATCAACCCGATGTCATGCCCGACAACTCTCGCTTTTTCGATACCCAGTGACTTGGCGAGTGCATGGATCCGGATGGCAGCGGTCTTCATGTCCAGCCCGTTCGATGGGATATCGGAATCGCCGATTCCGGGAAGATCGGGCGCAACCACGCGATATTTCCTGGCAAGCAGCGGAATCAGCGGCTTCCACATGCGCGATGTTTCCGCGTAGCCGTGCAGAAGAAGGACCACCGACGGGCCCTGACCAGCCGTTAAGTAATGTAGTTTGATTCCTTCAACCGTGGCGCTGCGTGAAACTATTTCGCCTTGCCCCGCTGCGGATTGGGCAGCGCCGCGCAACGGAACCGACAGGAGCATCGCAAACAAGGTGATACCGAGACCAATATTCCAACGGCGTTTCATGAAGAGCTCCTGAACGAAGACTTGAAGTCGGCGCCGGAATTGCGATTCTGGAAAACGCACAATCCGGTTACCTTTGTCGCACGGATCGGAATTCTTATACCCTTGAAAGGTCTCGAAGCGAACTTCTATTTTCCAATTCCAACGGCCGCGAATGCCTGATCGACCAGATCCAATCCATCCGTCAAGCTCATCTGCGAAATGGCATGTGAGACCGCTGTCCGTATTTCTTCGCTCTGGGAAGACAATGATATTAGGACACCCTTGGTTTCCGGCTTGGATTGTCGCCCGGAGTCCTTCAACTCCTTAAGCTTGGTCAAATTCTCCATCATTGGTACGTATTTTGTTTTTTCCCACTCGTCGGGCGGTAACTGGTAGTCAGGACTCAGCAGCTTCGCGTCGATGAGGGTCAGAAGAAGGAACGTGGCCTGCACGGGAGACATAACGCTGGAATCGGTTGGCACCGGCTTGCCGACTTGAGATGTTGATGGGAGCGCCATAAACGTCGGCGTGGCCATTTCAAGTCCGAAGCGGAGAACTTCAGCTTGATGTGCAGTTGTCCGCGCAGAGTCGGCTAGCTGGAATCTCTCCGCGAGCTTGTTTACGAGGCGAACGATGCCATTCACTTCGACGCCAGGTCCACGGCCAAGCTTATAGTTCATCTCGGCTTGCGTTAGTCGCTCCTTGACAATCGAGTCCATCACAGGAGGAATCTCGCCGAGCGAGTGTGGATATTTGAAAATTTCATCCACCAGGGCTCGGACCGAATTCCCATCGGCTGGGTTTTCAAGTTTTGCCCGCTCATCGATCTTTTTCCACGGCGACTGGTATGACTGAGTCCTGTCTACCACGACGCTGTCCGTCACCCGTACCTGAGCTTCCACCGTGTTGGCCTTGGACGAGCCGATCAGAGTCCAGAGCGTCACGGCTGCGAGCGCAATGAGTAATAAACGGGTTCTCATTTCCGTCTCCCATCTCAGCAAAAGCGCAGACTTCCGGAATGCCGTGCTGAGATTGTACATGAGACGTGATACCCGCACGGCAAATGCCTCGCGGTTGCTCATGGAATGTTGCGTTGTATACTTCTTGCGTGAAGGCACCGTTTGAGCGAATCATCTGGATCGTTCTGGATAGCGTGGGAATCGGCGAACTTCCCGACGCCGCCGAATATGGAGATACAGGGCGGAACACACTCGGCCACATTGCGAAGTCGCGGGCGCTGGCGCTGCCTAATCTGGTGCGGCTGGGACTGGCCAGCATTGCTCCCTTGGATCATCTGACGCCGCCGGCGAATCCGGAAGGCTGCTACGGCAAAGGCGCAACCCATTCACCGGGGAAAGACACGATCACGGGACATTGGGAAATGGCGGGCATCTGGCTTGCCCAGGCGTTTCCCGTCTACAAACATGGCTTCCCGCGCGAGCTGATCGAGCAGTTTGAGCGCGCGATTGGACGCAAAACGATCGGCAACAAACCTGCCTCAGGCACCGAAATCATCAAGGAACTTGGCGAAGAGCACGTGCGCACGGGTTTCCCCATCGTTTACACCTCGGGCGACAGCGTGTTCCAGATTGCGGCGCACGAAGACGTGATTCCCATTGCCGAGCTATATCGCATCTGTGAGATCGCTCGCAAAATGCTGGATGGACCGCACAAAGTCGGAAGGGTCATCGCGCGACCTTTTACCGGAACGGCGGGAAATTTCCGGCGCACGGAGCGCCGCCACGATTATGCCGTCGAGCCTCCGCACCCCATGCTGATGGACGTCCTCGTTGAGCGCAAAGTGCCGATTTTCGGTATCGGGAAAATTCACG
>JAOAPW010000269.1 GCA_025463105.1 Candidatus Acidiferrum typicum
TCCGACCGACCCAACAGCTCGCCACAAAATTATAACGATCATGCTGGTCGTTTCGGTGATCGGTATTTTGTATGGGGCGCTGGTTTGCATGATGCAGAAGGACATGAAGAAGCTGATCGCATACAGCTCCGTCAGCCACTTGGGATTTTGTACGCTGGGAATTTTTGCGCTGACGCCCCATGGACTTTCCGGCAGCGTGATCCAACAGCTGAACCACGGGCTCTCAACCGGGGCGCTCTTCCTGCTGATCGGCGTCCTTTACGAGCGGCGGCACACGCGCTTGATTTCGGAATTCGGTGGGCTCTCAACGCCCATGCCCAATTTTGCGGCTATTTATATGATCGCTACGCTGAGCTCGCTGGGCCTGCCGCTGCTGAACGGATTCATTGGTGAGTTCGTTATCCTGCGAGGAGTGTACGAAGTTAACCCCAAGTACGTGGCGTGGGCGGTGATCGGCATCGTTCTCGGAGCTGCTTACCTGCTTTGGCTCTACCAGCGCGTGATGTTTGGTCCGGTGACGAATCCCGCGAACGAGCATATGGAAGATCTCAACTGGCGCGAGTACGCGACGCTGGTGCCGTTGATTATTCTTTGCTTCTGGATTGGAATTTATCCGAAGCCGCTGTTCCGGGTGCTCGAGCGGCCCGTGCAATTAATTGTCGAGCAGGTGAATCCGGGATACTACGGTGCGGAGCGCGCGGCTGCTCCCAGCTTGAATGCCGCTCCGGCTCGCGACGGAAGTAACAACTCAATGCCGGGCATGGTCATGCCGCCAAGTCAGACGCCTGATGACGACGCCGACCCGCACTCGCTTGACCGCAATGCGAAAGATAATGAGAAGCCGATGCCTGCGAATCCGCGCACGGAGAAAAAGTAACCAGCCCTATGCTTAACGCGTTTCGATCATTCATGCAGCAGGGCGGCGGCGGGTTACTTCTGCCGGAGATGATGCTGGTTCTCTTCGCCATGGGCATCCTGCTGACCGATTACCTGCTGGAAGCGCGGGACAAGTATTTCAACGCGTTGATGGCCATGCTCGGCGTTATCTTCAGCGCGATTTGCCTGTGGCAGCTGCGGCCGGCTGCGGCGAGCGGGCAGGCGATTGGATTCAGCAACTCTCTTCTGGTGGATCCGTTCTTCCTGTTTTTCGCTTTTATATTTCTGATTGCGACCGCGCTGGTAATTATTCTTTCTGTGCGCTACCTGCAGATTGAAGATGAAAATCACGGCGAGTATTACGCGCTGATTCTGTTCGCAGCCGTGGGCATGATGTTCATGGCCTCGGGCTACGACTTGATCGTCCAATTCCTTGGTCTTGAGACGATGGCCATCAGCTTTTACGTGCTGGCGGGATTTCTGCGGCGCGATCGCCGCTCGAATGAAAGCGCCGTGAAATATCTGCTGCTCGGAGCATTCAGCTCCGCCATTCTGGCGTACGGATTTTCAATTCTCTACGGATTGGGCGCCACGGCGAACCTCAGCCCGTTTGGCGGGCCGCTGCCTCCACGCACGAATCTGGAAGTGATCCAGGTGGCCGTCGAAGCGCGCGGGCATGGCGACATGCTGGTGATCCTGGCGCTGGTCACGGTTGTGTCGGGGCTATTTTTTAAAGTTGCGGCTGTGCCATTTCACCAGTGGGCTCCGGACGTATACGAAGGCTCTCCCACGCCGATCACGGCCTATATCAGCGTCGCGTCAAAAACCGCGAGTTTCGCGTTGCTTCTGCGGTTGCTACTGACCGTTTTCTGGCCGGTTCGCCTTGACTGGGAAATGCTGGTGGCTGGCGTGGCGATCCTTTCGCTTACCGTTGGCAATTTTGCTGCCATTACGCAGACCAACATCAAGCGCATGCTGGCGTATTCTTCGATTTCACACGTGGGATATATTTTGCTTGGCATTGTAGCGGCGGCATCGAGCCCGCAAGGCTTCCTGACCGGCATGAAGGGCGTTGCTTTTTATCTATTCGTTTATGGATTCATGACTATTGGCGCGTTCGCGGTAGTGATTGTGTTACAGCGGCAGGGAATTATCAGCGATGAATTGGACGATCTCAACGGCTTGTACCGCCGGAGTCCCGCATCCGCGGTGGTGCTGCTGATTTTCATGCTTTCTCTTGCGGGAATTCCGCCGCTGGCGGGCTTTGTCGGGAAGTATTTTATCCTGCAAGCACTGATAGAGACGGGCCACAATCGCCTGGCCTTGTTCGGAGCGCTCTACATTGTTCCGGCGCTGTATTATTATTTCCGGATCGTCGCGCATGCGTATCTGTACGAGCCGGGTAACGCGCCGTCGCCGATCCTTACGATTGGACAGAAAGTTGCTTTCGTCGCGCTGTCTGCTGTAACCGTTGCCGCCGGAATCTATCCGGAGCCCTTCATTCATTTCGCGACGTACTCGCTGTTTTTCCCGATGGGATTCAGTGGCCACTGAGGATCCAAGTTCGTCTTCTCCCCCACCGCCGAGTAGGCGGCCAGATCCTGGTAATCGTCAGATAGGACTCGCTCTGGAACTACCTTTTGTCATGGTCTCCGCAATCGTGGTGGGCGGCCTTTTCGGCTACTTGCTTGACCGCTGGCTGCACACCAAGCCCGTTCTGATGCTCATTCTTGGCGGCGTGGGTTTTTACGCGGGCGTGCGTGACGTTTTGCGGCGGCTCTCGCGGAGCAGCGATGGAAATGGTTGATGTTGCGCCGTATGCGCTGACGGAACGGCGCATCGCCCGGCTGACTCTTCTGCTTGGCGCGATCGCATCGGCGGGCGCATGTCTATTATTCTCGATTCGAGTCGGCGCAGGAGTCCTGATTGGCGCATTGCTCGCGTGGATTAATTTTCGCTGGTTGAAGAGCGCCCTTGACACCGTTACACGCGCTGCGACGGCGCAAGCTGAGGCATCCAGGGCGCGTGTACCGCTAGGAAGCGTGTTCGGGCTAATCGGCCGGTACTTGTTGCTTGCGGTATCGGTGTATGTTATTTTTATTTTCCTTGGAATCCCTATCTTAAGCATGCTGGTGGGCTTGTGCGCCTTGGGTGTGGCGACGATTGGGGCAAGTTTGTACGAAGTCTTTCAATCCTGGGAATAAACGGGTGCGGGCTCTACTTGGAGCCCGCCATATAAACGATAAATGGAAACTCACGTAAGCTGGCTAACGCAAATCGTGAATCAATATTTGGGGCATTTTGCGCTCGGATTGTTGAGCGCGCTCCATATTCAGCCCTCGAATCCCGCGACGCCCATTCCCGAGCACGTGGTCATGTCTTTTGTGGTGGTCCTGATTGGTGTCCTGGGCACGCTTTGGCTGCGTCCGCGCCTGTCGGTGGAGAATCCCGGCGGGGCGCAACAGGTCGCGGAATTGCTGATCACCAATCCGGTCGGATTCGGCATTCGCGATTTGCTGGATGAAAATGTGGCGCACGGCGGGCGCAAGTATATGGCGATGATTGGATCGGTTTCCGTATTCATTTTGATCTCCAATCTGCTCAGCCTTTTCCCGGCATTTTCGGCGCCCACGGCGGAGAAAGCGGTTCCGCTCGGCTGCGCCATCGTTATTTTCCTGTATTTCAACTGGCAGGGAATCCGGCATCACGGCGTCGTCCATTACCTGATTACATTTGCCGGTTCGCCGCGACAGTTGGGCGACTGGCTGCTGGGCATCTTGCTGTTTCCCGTCGAAATCATCAGCACGACGGCGCGCATTCTTTCCTTGACCGTGCGTCTCTGGGCCAACATTTTTGCCAGCGACTTGCTCTATGTAATCTTTCTCGGATTGCTGGTGCAGCCGGCCGTGTGGGGTTGGCACAAGTCGCCCGTCCTCGGAATTGTTCTGGGAATATTTCCGGCAATTATTCCGCTGGCCTTCATCGGGCTTCATATTTTTGTGGCCATTATTCAGACGTACGTTTTCACTCTTCTGCCGACGATTTATATTGGAATTGCGACGGCGGACGAACATTAATCCGGCATTTTGTTTGCAAGCCGCTTCAGTGTGAGCCCGGTTGTACGGCGAGGTTCCGGTAACCACCAACTGGCGGCACTTTCATAAGGAGAAAACGATGAAGAAAGTTCTGTATACGGTAATGGCTTTGGCCGGCACGATGCTCGTGGCCCCTGCGGCATTTGCGCAGGCCGCCGCACCGGCAGCCGGAGGAACCAACTGGGTGGCGATTTCCGCGGCGTTCGGTATGGCGCTCGCGGCCTTCGGAGGCGCGCTGGCACAGTCGCGCGTCGCGTCCTCCGCATGCGAAGGCATGGCGCGCAATCCAGGCGCTTCCGGAGCCATCCGAGCGGCCATGATTCTCGGCCTCGTGTTCATTGAGACTCTTGCACTGCTGACCCTCGTGATTATTTTCGCGAAGGTTTAACAGGAACGGAATATTTTTGGAAGCCCGGGGGCTTAGGCTCCCGGGCTTTTTTTTGCCATTGGAAAGTTGGCGCATAAGCGGACAAATGGCATGAGATGTTCGGAACCATTGCCGTTATTTTAGACCGTTCCGTGACCTTGCAAACTCGATCGATTTGGTCAAATGGGCGGCGAGGCCATAAGATGCCGCTTGTTCGTGAATTATTTGCCAAAAGACTGTATCCGGATATCTATCAGTTCCCAGTCCGATTCCAGCGATATGCTGGCTAATCTGGTGCTGAAGTTCATTCAACCCTTTGAAAGCCTCGGATTGTTTTTCTCCCACGAGATCAACGCCAAAAGAGCGGCCATGGATCGTGAGATGATAGGATAGAACCGCTAAGAAAATCTGTTTTTGAGTGTCTGGCAATCCCAAATACCAGTCTCTAATTTCTTCATTAATCATGGGCTTTTCGTGCCTTACTCGAATACTGGCCTAAAGCAAATCGGAATTGCCGTCACCGATATGGCCCAAGGAAGTTTTTTGCCCCGCAGCTACCGCATGTTGACTGCGGCTTTGGCGGCGAAGCCGATAATGCGGGTGGGAAATAGTCCTGCATAAATTGTGCCGGCTGCGGTGATCCACAGCACGACGGCGAGCGTCCACGGCACTGGCTCCGTTGCAATTGGCTTCGACGGCTCGCGCATGTACATGGCGACCATCACGCGAAGATAGTAATACGCGCCGATCACGCTGTTCAGGGCCAACAGTATGGCGAGCCAGATCAAATTTGATTCCAGCGCGGCGTTGAAGACGTAGAATTTTCCGAGGAAACCTGCCAACACGGGCAGGCCCAAAAGCGACAGCAGAAACAGCGACAAGCATGCGGCCATCGCGGGCTGGCGGCGCGCCAGTCCCGTGAAATCTTCGATCTCGACGTTGCGCTCGCCCACGCCGCCCAGGTGAGCGACGATCAGGAATGCGCCCAGCTTCACCAGCGCATAGCTCACCAGATAGAACAGCGCGGCGGCGATCCCGGCTTCCGGATGATCCGTCGCGGCCGCTGCTGCCAATGCAACGAGAATGTATCCTGCATGCGCGATGGAACTATAAGCCAGCATGCGCTTCAAATTCGTCTGCACGATCGCGCCCAGGTTGCCTGCAAACATGCTCATGACGGCCACAGCCCAAAGCGCCCAGAACCACAGGGGCCCTGCAGCGTCTACATTAGCAAGAATGCGCAGCGCCAATGCGAATGCGGCGGCCTTGGGACCTGTCGAGAGCATCGCCGTGACGGGCGCGGGAGCGCCTTCGTAAACGTCCGGCGTCCAGAGCTGGAACGGCGCCGCGGCGACCTTGAATGCCAGCCCGACAAAAATCAGCCCGAGGCCCATTTTCAACAGCGTCGCTGAGGTTTGCGCTCCGGCTTGCCCCATCAGATCGAGATGCGTTGTTCCCGTTGCTCCGTAGACGAGGGCAATCCCGTATAGGAAAAACGCCGTGGCGAACGAGCCCAGGAGAAAATACTTCATCGCCGCTTCATTCGATTTTGGGGCTTCACGCCTGTAACTGGCGAGAATATAGGACGCGATCGAACTCATTTCGAGGCCGATGAAGCCTGTAAGCAATTCCTGCGCGCCGGCCATCACTCCCATTCCGGCCGTGGCGAATAAGATCAGCGCGCAAAATTCGCCGGCATCGAGATCTTCGCGCTTGAGATAGTTGGTCGAGCCCAGAATCGCGAGAAAGGCGACGCCGATGACAATCAGGTGGACAAAGAGGCTGAACGCGTCGGCTCGAAACAGTCCGGAATAGGCCGCGCCCGGATACAGTGCCGTAAACCGGGTCGCCGCAAGTGCGAGCGCCGCTCCGACCAGGGAAATCGCGGAGAGAACACCGTGCCGCGACTTCGGAATAATCGGGGCCAGGAACATCACGAGCATGCCGAACGCGCCCAAAACGATTTCCGGCGCGATGCGGTACAAATCTTGAAGAGGCGGCAACATTTATTTCGAGTTCACCAGGTTGGCCACACCGCCGGACGCCGCCGCATTCGCGCCGTTCACAGGCATGGCAGGATGATCCATATTGTTGCTACCGCCGGCATCGTAAGCCCGCGGGCGCTGCATTAATTGCATTATGGTCTGCGTTGCTGCTTCCGTGCGACGCGTTATGAAAGTAGATCCGATTCCCATCCACAGAATGACCGCGGCCATCAGGAACAAAATTCCTCGCTCGCGCCAGTCCGCGTCAGGCAGTGCGCCATTCTTGTCCTGCGTAATGCTCCCGAAAAATACACGCTGGTAGGACCACAGCAAATATACCGCGGAGAAAATAACACCCAAAGCTGCCCAGGATGCCCACGCTGCATGTTTCTGGAATGTTCCTGCAAGAATCAGGAACTCGCCGACGAAACCATTGAGCATGGGGAGCCCCGCGGAAGCGAAGCACGCGAACAAGTAGAGTGCCGCGATGACCGGCATCGGCGTCGCCAGGCCGCCAAATTCCTTGATCAGGTGCGTATGGCGGCGGTCGTAAAGCATGCCCACGCCGAGGAACAGTGCGCCGGTGGAAATGCCGTGGCTCAGCATCTGATAAACAGCGCCCTGAATCGAAATTGCATGAAACGCAAAAATTCCGAGAACGACAAATCCAAGGTGGCTGACCGAGGAGTACGCCACCAGGCGCTTCAGGTCCACTTGCACCATGGCAACGAGCGCGCCGTAAATGATTCCAATGATGGCCAGGACGGCAATCTCCGGAGCAAAGCGCCGCGAAGCTTCCGGAAACAGCGGCAGGCAGAAGCGCAGCATGCCGTAGGTCCCCATTTTCAGGAGCACGCCCGCGAGCATCACGGAACCCGCCGTGGGGGCTTCTGTGTGCGCGTCTGGCAACCAGGTGTGCAGCGGAAACAGCGGCACCTTGATTGCGAACGCCAGGAAGAACGCGCCAAACAACAGCATTTCCGTGCGAAGCGGCATCGTAAGCGTGCCGTTGGAAAGCATCATCTGGATTTGCGCGACATCAAAGGTCGGGTAACCCGCGGTCGCTGTGATCCGGTACAGCCACAAAATCGCCACGAGCATCAGGATCGACCCGAACATCGTGTACAGGACGAATTTCAACGCGGCGTAAATCCGGCGTTCGTGGCCCCAGATGCCAATCAGGAAGTACATGGGGATCAGCATCACTTCCCAGAATAAAAAGAACAGAAAGAGGTCGAGCGATACGAATACGCCGATGACTCCGGTTTCGAGCACGAGCAGGGAAATGAAAAAGCCTTTTGCGCGCTGGTCGATTGACTTCCATGACGCCAGAATCGACAGCGGCGTCAACAAGGTGGTCAGCAGCACCAGGAACAGACTCAGTCCGTCAACGCCCAGATGGTAGTGAATCGGCGGCTGCGGAATCCAGGCGCGAAACTCCTCGAACTGGTAGCCGGTTGCTCCGGCTTCGAAACCGCGCAGCAAAAGCAGGGAGATCGCGAATTCGGCGACAGCTGTAATCAGCGCCAGGCGGCGAATCCACAGGTGATCGTCACTCCGAAGCAACAGCAGAGCCAGCGTGCCGGCAACAGGCAGGAAGGTGAGCACCGTAAGGATAAAAGTTTGCTGCACGTCAGCCCACCATCCACAGCAACAGGGAAGTGAACACCACGACGCCCATCAGGATCCATGCCGCGTAGGTGCGTATATTGCCCGTGCTTGCCTGGCGCAGCCGGTCGCCGGACTCACGCGAGACGCGGGCGACTCCATTCACTGTTCCGTCGATCACGCCCTCATCGACGACGTGCCACAAGATATTGTCCGAAATCCAAACCAGCGGCCGAACAATCGCTGCGGCATACAATTCGTCGATAAAATATTTTCCGTACAGCAATTTGTAAAGCGCAGCGAGCGAAGCGGCAAGTTTTCTGGGCGTTTCGGGACTTCGTATATAAAACCACCAGGCGAAGAAGAAGCCAACGAGCCCCGCGATCACCGGAGCTCCCAGCAACGCCTGCAACAAACCGGCTCCGCCTGCGGATTCCGCAGCTGCAGCGGGTGCTTCCTGATTTGCAACGAAAATCGGTGAAAGAAATTCCGCGAAATAATTTGCTTTGCCCCAGAGCAGCGGCGCAGCCATCCATCCTCCGCCGACGGCCAGAATAGCGAGCACGACCAGCGGCATGAGCATGCTTCGCGGCGATTCGTGCACATGCACATGATGCTCGTCAAACCGTTGCGCTCCGAAAAACGTAAGAAACAGCAGACGGAACATATAGAACGACGTGAGTCCGGCGGTCAAAACGCCGAGGGCCCAAAGCGGCGTATTAACACGCTGCGCTGCCAGCAGAATTTCGTCCTTGCTGAAGAAGCCGGAGAAACCAGGCGTGCCGGCGATCGCCAGCGTGGCCATAAGCATAGTCCAGAAGGTCCAGGGAATTTTCTTGCGCAGGCCGCCCATCTTACGCATGTCCTGTTCGCCGCCCATGGCGTGAATCACGCTGCCGGCGGCGAGGAAGAGCAGCCCTTTGAAGAAGGCATGCGTCATCAGGTGAAACACGCCGGCGCTGAAAGCGCCCACGCCGCACGCGAGAAACATATAGCCAAGCTGAGAGACGGTGGAGTAAGCCAAAACTTTTTTTATGTCTGTCTGTACCAGGCCAATCGTCGCGGCAAATAGCGCAGTGACGCAGCCCACGAACGCAACAACTTGCATTGCAAAAGGCGCATTCAGGAAAATTGCGTGCGAACGCGCCACCATATAAACCCCGGCGGTAACCATCGTCGCCGCGTGAATCAATGCGCTGACGGGCGTGGGGCCTTCCATCGCGTCCGGCAGCCACACGTATAAAGGAAGTTGCGCCGATTTTCCCGCCGCGCCGACAAACAAAAGCAGGGCAATCGTTGTGAGCACGCCGGACTGTCCGACAGGCTCCGCGGGCATCGCCGCAGCCTTCGGGAGAACCGTCGCAAAATCAAGCGTGCCGAAAGTCCGGAAAATCAAAAGAACGCCAAGAATGAAACCGAAATCGCCGATGCGATTGACCCAGAAAGCCTTGTTACCGGCGTTGGTTGCGGATTGTTTCAGGAAGAAGAAACCAATGAGCAGGTAACTGCAGAGGCCCACGCCTTCCCATCCGACGAACATCACCAAATAGTTCGCGGCCAACACCAGCAGAAGCATGAAAAACATGAAAAGATTCAGGTAGGAAAAAAAGCGGTAGTAGCCTGGATCGTCGTGCATGTAGCCGGTCGAGTAGATGTGAATCAGCCAGCCGACGCCGGTCACGACCAGCAGCATGACCACGGTGAGCTGGTCCACCTGCAGCGCGAAGTCCGCGCGAAATCCACCGGCGGAGATCCACGGGAAGTACGTTCTGGTCCAGGGAATTTGATCCGCCGGAAGAGCCATGAATTCGCGCACGAGTTCGACAGCCGCGATGAAGGCTAGAGTCGTCGAGGAAAGGGACACCGCGCTGACAATGCTTTTGTTCCAGCTGCGGCCGAAAATACCGTTGACGGCGGCGCCCAGCAGGGGCAACAGCGGAAGAATCCAAAGATATGTGAGCACTGGCATCAGTGTTTGAGCGAATCCACGCGTTCCACGTCAAGCGTTCCCCGATTGCGAGCGATAACAATAATGATGGCCAGGCCGACCGCCGCTTCCGCGGCTGCCACGACGATGACAAAGAAAACGAATACCTGTCCCTGCAATTGTCCGAGCGCGCGGCTGAACGCTACGAACGCAAGGTTCACGGCGTTGAGCATCAGCTCGATGGACATGAAAATAGTGATGATGTTGCGCTTGAAAACGAACGCCACCACACCCAGTCCGAACAAGACAGCGCTCAACACCAGGTAATATGAAGTCGGAACCACTACTCCCCCAGGACCTTTCGGACCAACGACATCAGGATCGCATCCACCAGGAACAAACCCCGCCTCTGAAGAGGCGGGCAACAGAACTCTTAATCGGAATCTTCGCGGCGCGCCAGAACCAGCGCACCCAGTATGGCAATTAAAATTAAAAATGACGTCAGCTCAAACGGAAAAACGTATTCGCGAAAGAGCAGCGTCGAAAGCTCCCGCGTCGATACCGCTTGCGGCGAAGACTGCGCCATGTGCGACGTGGCGCGCCCAATCCAGTAAGCAACCTCAAGTAGAAAAACCACGCCCAGCGGCACGCCGACGTATCGCGCCATGCGGCTTAAATTGGTGCGCTCCTCTTCACCCGCGTTCAGCAGCATGATCACAAACACAAACAGCACCATGATCGCGCCGCCATAAACGATGATCTGCACGGCGGCAATAAATTCCGCGCCTTGCAGCAGGTAAAGTCCGGCCAGCGCCACCATCACGACGATCAGCGACAGCGCGCTGTGAATCGGGTGGCGCTGCAGGATCAGGTTGACCGCTCCCGCCACCGCCATCGCCGCCAGAACCAGGAACACCGCGATCTGCGGCGTCATCGTCTCGTTCCTCTGAGGCTCAAACTCATCAGTTTCCCAGGCTCACTTTTGCGCCAGTACAATTGCCAGGCTCGTGATAACTACGTTCAAGATCGAAAGCGGCAGCAGCACCTTCCAGCCAAAGGTCATCAACCGGTCGTACCGGAAGCGGGGAAGCGTGCCGCGCAGCCAAACATAAACAAAAATAAAAATCGCGATCTTTAGCAGGAACCAGAATGGCCCCTGGACAAAATCGGGCACACCCGGCATGGCAAAAAGCACCGCGAGCGCGCATAACACCAAGCCCAGCACGGGCAGGACGACTCGCCCAAGAATTGTGAGGTAGCGCACGCCATGAATGATTAACGCGACACCAGCAATCGCGAAGACTGCGGACGGAATGTAGTGCGTCCAGGTCCAAATCCCCGTCTGCGGGAACGGCGAGAGCCATCCGCCGAAGAAAAGGATCGTCGCCAGACACGATACCGTAATCATACTGGAATATTCCGCCATGAAAAACATCGCGAACTTGAAGCTGGCGTACTCGGTGTGAAACCCGCCAACCAGTTCCTGCTCCGCTTCAACCAGATCGAATGGCGCGCGATTGGTCTCCGCCACCGCCGCAGTGAAAAAGAGGAAGAACCCTATCACCTGCGGGAACGGCGCTCCGATCAAATTCCAGCGCGGAAGAAATCCCAAATAGAATCCTTGTTGCGCCTGAACAATGTCGCTCAGATTGAATGTGCCCGCCATTAATATGACGCCCACAACGGACATCGTCAGCGTGAGCTCGTAGCTTATCATTTGCGCCGAGCTGCGCAGCCCGCCGAGCAGCGAGTACTTGCTGTTGGAGGACCAGCCGGCGAGCGCCACACCGTAAACGCCCATCGATGTGATCGCAAAAAGAATGAGCAGGCCGATATTCAGATTCGTGATCGCCAGCGGAGTCGATTGGCCGAATACGGTAAAATCTTTTGGCCCAAACGGGATGACCGCAATCGACGTGATGGCCAGCGACAGCGAGAGAAACGGCGCCAGAAAATAAGTGAATTTGTCAGCGCCCGCGGGCGTGACATCTTCTTTAAATAAGAACTTGAGTCCGTCTGCCAAAGGTTGCAGCAATCCGTGCGGGCCAACGCGGTAGGGTCCCCAACGCGACTGGATATGCGCGACAACTTTACGCTCAAACCACGTCAGATAGGCAAGCGCCGTCAGGAGCACGAATAGCAGCACAACGACTTTCGGCAATACCACAATCAGAATCGAGTGCTGGGCGGCAAACTCGTTCACGGGCGCGCCTCCGCTTCCACTTCGACCGCTGCTTCAGGAAGGGAGTTGATCGTTGTGCAGTACCGGCCCAGGGTGCCACTCGTGAACAAGGTATCGTGCGAGGAAAAAATCGCCCCAACCGGGACGTCAACCCTCGCGTTGCCGTTGGCCGTAGAAACGGGCAATGTTCGCTCGGCTTCGCCCAGCAGTAACGTGGGCATGGAGACGCCATATCCGGGAACGGATTGCCTGATTTCGTCGAACGCAGCTTCCGGAGTGCGCAGGCGAATGGCTTGCCCGAGACCCTGCTGCGCGAGCTGGTGCGAAAGAATGCGAAGAATATCGAAGTCCGATCGCGTTCCCATGACGTCGCCGCCTTTGCGAACCATCTGAACTTCCCCGGCGGTGTTCGTCATCGTGCCATTTTTCTCATACGCGGATGCAGCCGGTAGGACGACATCGGCGAGCTGCGCGGTTTCGGTGAGGAACAGATCCTGCACGACAAGAAGCTCGAGCTTGCCCAGGCGGTCTTTTGCATCGATGCCGAATGTTTTTACCGGATTTGCGCCGACCACGTAAAGCGCGTGCAAGTTTCCCTTGGCGGCGGCCGCCAGCATTCCGCGCGCGTCCAATCCGGGCTTCTCGGAAAGTTTTCCGCCCCAGAGCTTGCCGAATTTAGCCCGAGCGTTCGAGTCAGAGAATGGGATATAGCCGGGCAGCAGATGCGGCAGCAAACCCATATCGGAAGCGCCGCGCGAATTCGCGTAGTCGCCCAGCGCCATATAACGCGTCTGGCCGGGCAGGGAAGAGCCAAATTTTACGAGATCGCGTATCGCCTCACCGGCCAGCTCCGCCCCAAAGACGATGACAACGTTGTTTTCCGTTTCGAGAGCGGCCTTAAGCGCGGAAAGTCCTTCGAAAGCGGCGGCGTCGAGTTGCACGTTTCCACCCGCAAGCCAG
>JAOAPW010000275.1 GCA_025463105.1 Candidatus Acidiferrum typicum
GCGTTGCGATCCATCAGGACGATCTTCAAAATCCCAAGTTCGCACGCCTCCCGGATCAGGATGCCTTTGATCAATGGGTGAGCCAGCAGAGCGAAGTAATTCAATCCGGCTCGAAGAATACTCTTAATTACATTAACTCCCCGAATTCCTACGGCCTTTCGGACCTGGCAATTTATGGCTCCTGGGTCTACCTGACCGGATATGGAAATTCCTGGCGGCCGTTCAGCGCTGGTTTCAGCTGGACGCCCTACATGAACGTAAATTGGACGCTCGATCCGCGTCTGGGCTGGATTTGGGTGAGCAGTGAACCCTGGGGCTGGATGCCATTTCACTTCGGAAGCTGGCTCCTCTCCCCGGCATTGGGTTGGGTTTGGGTTCCCGGAGATCCCGCCGGGCTGCGTGACTGGCAAGGCGCACGCGTGAACTGGGTGCGCTCCGGCAATCAAGTGGGCTGGGTGCCGAAGAGCCCGAACGATCGTGACGGCGCGCCAGCGAATCTGCAGCACGGATTTGTGACCACGGCGGGCATTTCTCAGCCGAACAGAAACGGGTTAAATCACGTCGTCAATGGGTCAAATCAAGTCGTCGCGGGGAAGAATCTTCAAAACGCGGCGCCGTTGAAACAGCCTCCCGCGGATTTGGCTTCCAGTCTCGTGCGGCCTGCGCCTCGTTCCGGACCTGCTTCCATCGTCCGAACAATCCCGCAGGCGCGAGAAGGCAGCGGAAGTGTGGTTATCGAGCGTGGGACTCATACGTTTATCAATGGGAATCCGAGTACTGTCGCCGTGACGCCCGCGACTGCAGCCCAGCCCCGGCATGCAACCGGGATCCAATCGCAGCCCGGACTTCATTCCGGCGGGATCCCTTCCGAACCTCAGGGTAAACAAGCGGGGCCCGGACTTCGTTCCGGCGGGCGCCAAGCGGAGCCCGCACCCGAATCAAACGCGCGCAATGACGGACGACGCGTCACGATCCCGCCGCCTGGATCGATGGACTCCCAAACTCGACGTGTCAATCTTCCGCCAGCCGGGCCTGCGCCACTTTCGAGAATGTTGCCGAACGGCGTGAATTCACCGACGAACTCATCTGTACCGCCGGCTTCGCGGCCTGGGTTCAACCCTCCTCAATCTATGCAAGTAGCGCCCCCGCGGCCAATGATTCCGCCAGCTCAACCGCCGCCACAACCTCGCTACGCACCTCCGCCGCCTGCACCGCAGCCGCGCGCATCAGCGCCGCAAACCAACTCTGTGGCGCGCCCTGCTGCACCAGCGCAAGCAGGGCCGGAACCTGCGCGATCTACGGCAGGAAACACTGGCCGCCAGCGTTAATTTGAGATTGACGTTCTGGTCAACTTAATAGCGCGGACGTCTCGCTTGTTCTCACGCAGGAAGGGCCGGCGGTTTTTGTCTTGCATCGGGGGACGAACTGCCGGGAAGATGCCGACGCTACAAAAACTCTACCTTTTCTGCTCCATCAGTCCTGCAATTGTTCCCATCAAATCGTATTTCGTGATGATTTCGAAGCGCCCGTTGCCCATCTGGACAAAAACGGCGGGCTCTTCGTGGCTTAACAGATATGTTAGCCGCTCGACCGGGGCTTCGCAGGGAACCTGCGGCAGCGGCTCGCTCATCACTTCGCGGATCACCATCTTGCGCAGGTCTTTGCCTTGCAGCGCCAGATTCAGGATCTGGTCCTCGTAAATCGCGCCGATCGGCGACTGCCCTTCAAACACCGGCAATTGCGAAATATCCTGCGTCTGCATGGTGTGTAGCGCGTGGAACACGGTCTGATCGGGCCCCGCGACGATTAAATCGCGGACCTTGCCGGTTTTGTGTTTCGCGTTCACGACGTCTTCGGCTGTGAGCGGGACTTCCGAATCCGTGTAGCCGCGCTCGCGCATCCATTCGTCGCTGTACACTTTGCTCAGGTAGCGCATGCCTGTGTCAGGCAGGAACGCAACGACGAACGAACCCTTCGGCAGCGCCTTCGCCACGCGCAACGCGCCGGAAAGGCAGCCGCCGCCTGATCCTCCCGTGAAGATGCCTTCCTGCTTCACGAGCCGCCGCGCCCATATGAAGCATTCCTGATCGTTCACCTGAACAACATCATCAAGAACCTTGAAATCCATCGTGGCCGGAAAAATGTCTTCGCCGATGCCCTCGACGACATACGTTTTTGCTTTGCCGATTTTTCCGGTCTTCGCGAATTCGTAATACAGCGATCCGATCGGATCGACGCCGATAATTTTTACCTTGGGATTTTTTTCTTTCAGGTAGCGGCCCACGCCGCTGATCGTGCCGCCTGTGCCCATGCCGCAAACGAAATGCGTGATCTTTCCTCCCGAATCCTCCCAGATTTCCGGCCCGGTCGTTTGGTAATGCGCTTCGGGATTCATCGAATTCTCATACTGATTCGGGTAAAAAGAATTCGGGATTTCTTTTGCGAGTTTTTTCGCCACGGAATAATAGCTGCGCGGATCGTCAGGCTCGACCGCCGTCGGGCAGACGATGACTTCCGCGCCCAGGGCCTTCAGCAGGTCCACTTTTTCTTTCGATTGTTTATCCGTGATCGTGAAAACCAGCTTGTAACCGCGCACTGCGCCCACCAGTGCCAGCCCAATTCCGGTATTGCCCGAAGTTCCTTCAATGATAGTCCCGCCCGGCTTGAGCAATCCGCGCCGTTCGGCGTCCTCGATCATCGATTTCCCGATGCGATCCTTTACCGAGCCGCCAGGATTCATGTAGTCGGCTTTGATGTACACTTCAGCGTCGAATCCGGTCGTCAGCCGGTTCAGCCGCACCAGCGGCGTGTGTCCTATGGCATCGAGAATGTTGTTGCAGCGCACTTTTGAGATCTCCCCGTGTTGATGCAAGAGTGACGCTCAAGCTTAAGGCGTATTATCGACGAATGTCCAGTTTCGCCGCGCAGCCATGTTCGTGGCACAATAGCGACCATTCTCTTTAGATTTGGCGTACGCAAAATGGAAATGACTTTTCAAAATCCGCTTTTCTTTGTCTTTTATTTCATCTGCCTCTGGATTGCCATAAGTTGCATTCTTTCAGCGATCGGAGGCTGGTTTGAACTAGGGCGTGCCTATCGGGCGGTGAAGCCATTTCAAGAGAATCGCTGGCATTTTCAGGATGCTTATCTGCGGTTGCTAACAAGTTATAAAGGTTCTGTAACAGTTGGCGCAAATGCAGAAGGACTCTATACATCAGTTTTCCTGCTTTTCCGGATAGGTCATCCGCCTCTTTTCATCCCGTGGGAGGATATTTCTGTCCGACCGGGCAAATGCTTGTGGGTCCGAGTATACAAATTTGACTTTCGACAGGTACCCTCTGTCCGTCTACAATTAAGGGAAAAGTTAGGGAAGAATATTCAGATTGCTACAGGATCGGCTTGGCCGGGTGACCGCAGCGCAGCTGGATCTGAGTTCTAGCACGTACGGATTATTTATAGGAGAGCTCCAAATCAGATGCGACGACAAAATATTTCATCCGGAACAACTTGGGAACCCATCATCGGGTATTCGCGCGCGGTGCGCGTGGGCGACACGATTCACGTCTCGGGAACGACGGCCACGGGAGCCGATGGAAAACTGGTGGGCGTTGGCGACGTCTACGCGCAGACCATACAAACGCTGCGGAATATCGAATCCGCTCTGCAGAAAGCGGGAGCGCGCCTGGAAGACGTGGTGCGCACGCGCATGTTTGTCGCGAACATAGCCGAATGGGAGAAAGTCGGCCGCGCGCACGGAGAATTTTTCGGCAAGATCAGGCCGGCTACAGCGATGGTTCAGGTGGGCGGGATGGTTTTGCCGGATATGCTCGTCGAAATCGAAGCGGAAGCCATCGTGACCTCCCCTGAGATCTCCAAGACGCGTGGCACAAAAGGAAAGATCCGCCGGCCTCGCCGCAGACGGTAAATCCTGCAGGCCGGTACTTGCCTTGAGCGTTAAGTCTGTATATTCCGTATATCGTGATCTCTCTACCGTAATTCACGACGCCAAATACAGGATTCCCTTCATTGTTCAGCAGCGCCCTCTAGAACAATCTTCCAGATGCATCGAATTAGTAGTAGGGAAAGAGATTAGATACGAAAACTACGGACTTGGGAACTTATGAGGACGTTGCGCCGTAAGCGGAATCTCGAAATCTCAAAAATTCCGGAAATGCGTAGCCGTGTGGCACAGCGAGCGTACCAACTATTTGAAAGAAGAGGGCGCGATCACGGCCGCGATATGGATGATTGGTTCCGTGCGGAACAAGAGATTTTGTGTGAACAGCTGGACGCGGACCTGGGATAGCCGCTCCGACTGAAGTCACCCGTCAGCGTTGAAAATAATTCTGCAATTTGCCGAGCAGAGAGAACAATTATGAAAAAATTGACGAAAGCGAATTTCCCAAGATCGTTTGGCGTGTTCAGCCCCACCGGACATATTGTGATGGCCTTCACAAATGACGCTGCCGCCAAACAAGCCCGCGCGACTCTGCTTCAGAACGGCTTTCATGAAGATGACGTCACGCATTACAACAAGGACGAGGTCCTTGCCGAGTTTGAAAAAAGCGAGACCCACGCCATCGATCCAATCCAGATGGGACAGGATGTTGCCAA
>JAOAPW010000297.1 GCA_025463105.1 Candidatus Acidiferrum typicum
CGATGAGGCGCTAAATATAGTTTATGTCGATTACCAGTTGACCGGCGAGCCCAAGGATCGCCCTGGAACTGGCAAGCCCGACAAAGATGGAAATATCTGGGTGGAAATGGGCGGTGGATTATCGAAACTCGATCCCGCAACCGGTGAAGTTCATACGTGGCGATTGCCGGACCCGACTCGTCCATTCATTCATGAAGTTTTGCCCACTCCCGACGGCTCCGTATGGCTGACCATCGAATCACAGAACAAGCTCGCGAGATTCGATACGCGCACCGAAACATTTGAAGTGTATGGCGACAAATACGACGGTCCTTCAGTGCCTGAGATGGAACCGAACGCGCCGTGGCCCAGCTTGCGTTACACAACGGGAGGCCAAACCGGCGCCCCTCGCAGGCACACCGCCGTCGCGGATTTTCAGGGCAATATCTGGAGTTCGGGACGTCCGCTCAGCAAGTTCGATGTCGAGACAAAGAAATTTACTTTCTTTCCTGAAGTTCCGGACACGTACGGCATTACCGTCGACCACGACGGAAACGTCTGGTTTGCAGAGTTCAATGCGCGGGATCATCACAGCATCGGCAAGGTGGACGTCAAGACGAACAAGATTACGAAATGGACTCCGCCCAGCGGCGATTCCCGGCCTCGCCGGCTGAAAATTGATTCTCAAGGGATGGTGTGGTTTGGTGATTATTTCGGCGGAAACTTGACGAGGTTTGATCCCAAAACTGAAACCTTCAAGGAATTTAAATTGCCCGGACCAATGCCCACACCTTACGGAATGGGCATCGATCATAATGACGATATCTGGTACGCCTCCATGTACACCGATGTGATCGGAAAGCTGGACCACAAGACGGCCAAAGTCATCGAATATCCCACGCCCTACGGAGAGCGCGGCACGCGAGACATGTTCGAGGATTCGCAGGGAAGAATCTGGTACGGCGCGCAACCATATTACAAGGTAGGTTACGTTCGCCCGCGTACGGCATCGCAAAAAGCGATCGCGCAAAAGTAATTTCTTTATGAACTTGATGCGCGGCGCTCGGGATCACCCGGTGACATCCTCGCTTTACTGACTACACGCATAGCCCTATTGATTTTTTCCACTTTGAGTATACAGATAGATATTGAATCGAGCCAAGGGCTCTCGCAGCAAGAGAATCCTTGACGGAACTTCTGAATCTGTGAGGTATGCAATGGAAAATTTAAATGGAACAAAAGTCGCAATACTGGTTACCGATGGCTTCGAGCACGTTGAACTTACCGAGCCCAGAAAAGCTCTAGACCAAGCGGGAGCCAAGACAAGCATAGTTTCGCCGAAGAAGGACCAGGTGCGAAGCTGGAAATTCACCGAGTGGGGCGACCAGTTTCCCGTCGATCTCCCTTTGGAGAAGGCCAAGCCTGAAGAGTTCGACGCGCTGCTGTTGCCGGGCGGGGTCATGAATCCAGATACCCTGCGAACGATTGACCCTGCGGTGCAGTTCGTCAGATCCTTCTTCGACGCGAACAAACCAGTGGCCGCAATTTGCCACGGGCCGTGGACGATCATCGAAGCCGGTGCGGCAGACGGCCGGCAAATTGCCTCGTGGCCGTCCCTCAAGACGGATCTGCGTAATGCCGGCGCGGAGTGGAAGAACGAAGAAGTGGTTGTCGACGGCAATCTCGTCTCCAGCCGGAAGCCTGACGATATCCCTGCGTTCAACCGGGAAATGATTAATCTTTTCGGGCGTACGCGGCGAAAGTCGCATGCTGCCTGACGGCGAACAAACGTGTTTGTGAGGGGGAACTCGGCGAGTCAAACTCCCGGGTTCCGCCCTATCCGATACGCTTCATCGAGTAGGCCTTCCCGCTTTCGCCTAATTTTGCATTGACACGCCGCACATGGCAGTGGGATATTCTCGCCAACTCAAGAGGTGTCCCATGAAAACGAGGGCCTTTTCGGTTCTGGCTTTGGCTGTCGGATTTCTCATCGCGTCAGCTCCGGTTTTGGCGCATCACGGAGCGTCTGCGTATGACTCCAAGAAATTGACCACCTTGAAGGGCACGGTTACCGATTTCCAATTTATGAATCCGCATTCCGAGATTTTTTTTGAAGTGAAGAATGCCGAGGGCAAGGTCGAAAAGTGGTCTGCCGAAGCGGCAAGTATGGTCACCATGTCACGGCTGGGCTGGTCCAAGACTTTATTTAAGCCGGGCGACCAGATCACGGTCATAGGAAATCGCGCGCGAAATGGCTCGCCTACGATGCGTCTCAGCAAAGTCGTGTTGGCCAACGGCAAAGAGTACGGCGTGCAACGAGGCGAGGATTACGCGGATCAATAGAGTTCTCGGAATCGATCAGCAAGCCGAGTTTAGGAATCCGAACCACCAGGGAGTTTCAGAATGCGCAATCGAATCGTGGGTTCGATCGTTGCGATGGCCGCGCTCGCCTGCTCATCCATTTTGTTCGCGCAAACCGCCGAGAAATCTGGAACGGCAGCAGTGCAAAAGGCAGCCCCAACAACAGACTTGAGCGGAGTCTGGAGACGTTCGCGCCGCGCTCCCGACAAGGCGCGCAAATACACCGTTTACGAACTGGCATTTTCCATCACCAATCAACGACCTCCCATGACTCCCTGGGCCGAAGCGAAATTCAAGACTGCTAAACCTAACGTCGGGCCCAACGCAGTCGGATTAACGGAAACAAATGACCCGATCGTCAACTGTTTCCCTCCTGGCGTGCCGCGCGTTTATCTGATACGAGGCGAGCCGGTGGAAATCATGCAGACACCGAGTAAAACGGTCATGCTGTTCGAGTACGATCACTTCATCCGCGAAATCTTCACGGACGGGCGTCAACATCCCAAGGATTTGTCTCCCACCTGGATGGGCGATGCGATCGGCAAGTGGGAAGGAGACACGCTCGTCGTTGACACGGTCGGATTCAACGATAAAACCTGGCTCGATAACGACGGCCATCCGCACAGCGAGGATCTGCACATCGTGGAACGCATGCGGCGCGTGAACCATGACACGTTGACGATCGACACCACGATCGAGGATCCCAAAGCCTACACGAAGCCCTGGGGCGGACATGCGATTTACGAATTAAAACCAGACTGGAATATCGGCGAAATGGTGTGCGAGGACAACGTCACGTTCTCCGACATGCAAAAAAAGACGGAAGGTGGAAAGTAACCCTCCGTCCCGATTCGCTGGCCTCTTTGTCTAAATCTACTGCGCGACAATCGGAACTAAACCTGCTCCCGCCACTCTCCACTTCCCTTTCTCTTTCACGAACATGCGCAGTACTCCCATTTCCCTAACGACTACGATTTTTCCGTTGGCATCAACGCCCTTGATCGTCGTGTGGTCGGTCGCGAGCGCAACATTTCCGTAAACAGCCCGCAACTTGAAATTGTCCGGGAACGCGCCGGTGCCTGGTTGGCGATCGGCCTTGCCCATCAACTCCATCATTTCCTGCTTGTTCACCACTTTTCCTCCGGGCAGGATGTCAAAAAAATCATCCGTCCATAGCTCACCCATGCTGTCCGGACCCTCCATCTTCTTGTCGAATTCAGCCTTCATCCATTTCAGCTCGATCGCATAGAGCTCCTTTTCCAACGCGGCATTTCCCGCGCCTGGTGCGCTCTTTTCCTGAGCTCGGATAGACATCGGCATGCAGGCCACCACACACAAAATCATTACCCAAACGTATTTCATTCGATATTTCTCCTTGTCGAAGCCATTTTTATCACTACACCAAACTATATCTCTTTTTAAAGTTAGCCTTGCCCTGGATCGTAGTCGCGTGTGCCAACATCACGCAATATTATCGATCATCTTTAGGAGATATCGGAACAAGCGCAGCCGCCGCGGATTTCCACTGCCCATTTTGTTTCACGAACACCAATAATGAACGGTGCGGAGTTTTTACCTGGCGGCCGCTGTTGTCAATCCACGTGCGAGTTCGCCGATCGGTCGCCAGCGCTATATTTGGATACAGCGCCCGGAGCTTGAACTCGTCCGGCACGACTCCCTCACCGGGTTTACGATTTGCGTCAGCTAATACGTTCAAAGTTGACTGCTTGACCGTATCTCGGGTGGGGTCCCAACCAAGAATCTCGAACCAGCGGTCCGCAAATAGTTGCCCTATGTAGTCCAACTTTTTGTTCATCGCGGAATCCAGCCACTTCTCGTCGATTGCGGCAAGTTGCTTTTCCGTATCAGCCCAACTGCTGCTCTTCTCGCGAGGATTATCGGAATGAACCGCAGGTGGAAGCACGACTGGATTGGATCCCGGAGGCATCACGACAGGCACAAGTGCTGCAGCCGCAGGTCTCCATTCACCTTTCTCTTTGACGAACAGTCGCAGGACCTTGGCACTCGAGGTGAACATGGGCTGGCCGCCGGGCCCAAGGGTAGTAAACGAAGTGATATCCGTCGCAAGCGCGAAATCTCCATAAACCGCTCGCAACTTGAACGCGTCCGGGTGAGGTCCGATGCCCAAAGGATTGTCCACGGCGGATTGCTGCGCGACCATCTGAGTTTTGTCCTGCACGTAACCTGTGCGGCCGATCTCAAAAAATTGGTCAACCCAATACTTGCTACGAAATTCCACGCAAGCTTTATAAGGTTTTTGATATGGCCCGGAACAAAGCCACTGTTGATTGACGTCCCAAAGCACTTTTTCCAGATCCGGGGTCGCTTTCGGGGCAGCATCTTGACCCGCAGCCAGCGCCGAAATCCCCAGCACAGCCGCTAACGCAAATCCCTGAAACCATCTCATCGCTCATTTCCCCCGCCTGCAAATTATTTCGAGAGCGGCAGTAAACCGCGGACAGCTTTCGCGCCAGATTGTTATTGGTCCGCCAAGTAAAAATATCCGACTCTGTCGTTCGACGGACTTCCGTACCACAGGCGTCCCTGGTCATCAGGAAAAAATTCACGCAGGGTATTTTCTGAATGCGGATACGGATATTCAATCACCTTGCCGGTTTTTGGATCGAGACATCCCAATTCATCCAGGTAATAAGACGCGTACCAGATTTTTTCATTTCTATCGACGCCCAAAGCGTACGGGCTCGGCCGCGCGCCGGGCAATTGATATTCCTTAAACGTTTCGGTTTTGGGATCGAAGTGAGCGATCTTTCCAGAAAAATATTCGCCAAACCAAACGCTTCCGTCGGAACCGACCTGAATGCGTCGCGGCTCACCCTTGGTCGGCGGCGCCCAGCCTTCTTCCACGCCCTTACTATTCACTCTGTATAGTTTGCCGTCATCCCTGAGACCGCCGGCCCAAACATTGTCATCCTTATCGATCACGATCCCATAGTAGCTGCCGACATCCGCCGGAAATGTTGTGAATTTATGCGTTTCGGGATCAAAACGATAGAGATTGCTGCCGGTACTCCAGACCATTCCCTTGGAATCAACGCGAATGGTGTGCGTGGTACCGCTTGTGGGAGCCTCATACTCGGTGACCTGCCTGGTCTGGGGATCCAATCTTCCGATTTTGTTTTTAAATTGTTCGGAAAACCACACCGTGCCATCGGGCGCTGGAACCGCGGAATGAATGCGGAGCACATCGGCACTGGGGACCGGAAAATCTTCCAGCTCGCCGGTCTTCGGATTCAATTTGGCTATTTTATTCACTGGCCCGTTATAGGGAATCCAAACATTCCCTTTTTTGTCGGGAACAGCGCTCCAGGGAAACTTTCCGCCAACTTCGTATTCAACGTAAACGATCTTCATTGCGTCGTCGCCAAACGATTGCACAACTTTCTGGTATCCAGGCAAATCCGCGGGTGATTTCGCGAGTGTCGAATCTTCTCCGAAGACGCTGTTCAAATACGACGCGATGTCGCCGGCTTCCTGATCGTTGATCCTCACGCGCATGGTGGTGCGCATGTATTCGACACGATCCCGCCAGCCCGCCTCATCGCGCGCCGTGGATGCGATGCGAGTCTGAATTCCGTGGCAGGCCGCGCACGTCGCCGTGGGCTGTCCCGGATGCGGCGTAAAAAGAGCGTCCTTGCCTTTTCCTTCCGGCAAGAGTTGGTCCGCCTGATACAGAGAAATGTCGGTCCAATGCACTTTCCCTTTTTGCAGCGCAAACTCGAATGACGCGGACTGATCGGCAGTCAGATTCACGCCGGTACGCGGCTGAGCTTGATAGCCAACAGCTCTGATCCTCAATTCATAATCACCGGCGGGCAAGTTCGGTATGCGGTACTGCCCATCTTTGCGGGAGAGGACGCTCACCGTAATTTTTGTTTTCGCGTTTCGAGCCTGGACAAACGCTCCCTGAAACGGCGCTCCGTCAGGACCTTTCACGGTACCTGAGACCTGCGCCCCATACGCGAAGGAGGCAACGCAGAGAAGCACGATGATTGATCTAGCGATATTTTTCAGCAGGCGCATTTGTTGTTGCCCTCCATTGAAACCCCGTAACAAACATTTCGTTCATGAAATTTTACTTGTGCGGCCCATATTCTTTTTGGTGTCCGTTCCGCGAGTTCGTGACGTTGAAACTGCCATCAGCCCGCGCCACCATCTTGATGTAATTCACATTTTTTTCGTCAGGAACACCTGAATCTTTCGTACCGCCCACTCCCAGATTGGCGATCAGCGGCTCGGGAGAATTGTGGTCCCCGGCATCGACCGCGTAATGCAACTGCCAAAGGTCTTCGAGTCCGGGCGATTTCTTCAGCGTCTCGAATGTTGGAAGCTCCGCGCCCTTATTCGCGCCGTTATTCATCACGGCCGCGCGCGGATGCATTGCGTGAACCAGCATCGGCAGGCTGGAAGTTTCCTTCCCGTGATGCGATACCAGATATAGATCAATCGTGCCAATGAGATTATTCGGGCAGGCTAGATCGTGTTCTTTGTTCCAGGTCAGATCGCCAAAATCAACCATACGAAATTTTCCCAGAGAGATGACCATCCCGACGGACTGCTTATTTTCTCCGCCAACCATAGGATCTTTCACTTCATCTTTCGGTTGGAAATTAGCGCACAGCGGATTGGGAGCCCCGGCGCCGGGCAATGGTTCCAAAATAGTTTCGGCCGCAGAGGAAACAATCTGCACGTCGATGCCGCTGATCGGCAGTTTGTCACCGGGTTTGGCCAGGATGTGTTTGCCTTTTTCGCGCACCGGGAGGTACGCCGCATAATATTGGGGCACGTTTGCGGTTTTATCGAAGGTGGGTCCGTGATCGACGAAATTGCGAATCGGAATTCTGGCTGCGAGGTCGACTACACCGCCCGTGTGGTCAATATGATAGTGCGTGAGCACCAGATAATCGATCTGGGTGATGCCTGCCTGCTTCGCAATCCCGGCGATGCGGTCAGCGTCGCGCGCCCCTGGCCATCCGGTATCAACCAACAAGGTTTGTCCGGAAGGCGACACGAATAGAGTTGACTGTCCGCCCTCGACGTCTATGAAATAAACTTCCAGGTTCTTACGGGATTGCGCCCAGCCGGTGGCACACGACAAAGCCATGCCGGCGGCAACCAGAACCGGTAGAAACGTTTTCATTCTTTGCGTCTTATGCGCCTTTTGAATCGTTGGCAATCAGCCCTCCAAAGTTTTGCAGGCATCCGGCATCGAAAATGCGAAACGCGGAAGGAGAGTGGCTATTTATGCGGCCCGTACTCTTTATGGTTTCCATTGCGCGTGTTCGTGACGGTGAAACTGCCGTCCGCACGCGCCGTGACCTTGATGTAATTCACCGCGCATTCGTCCGGAACTCCTGTATAGAGGGTGCCTCCCTGTCCCAGATTGGCGATGAACTGTTCGGGTGAATTATGATCTCCGGCATCAACGGCGTAGTGTAACTGCCAGAGGTCTTCCAACCCGGGAGACTTCTTGAGCGTCTCGAAGGTGGCGACCGCTCCGCCTTTTTTCGCGCCATTATCCATTACGGCTACACGCGGATGCATCGCCTGAACGAGCATCGGCAGGCTGGAAATGTCCTGACCGTGATGGGAGACTACATACAAGTCGATCGTGCCAATGAGATTATTTGGACACGCCAGATCATGCTCTTTGTTCCACGTCAAATCGCCGAAATCGACCATGCGGAATTTTCCCAGGGAAATTACCATTCCCACGGATTGCTTATTTTCGCCCGCAATCAGTGGGTCCTTCACTTCGTCCTTGGGCTGGAATTCGGCGCACAAAGGATTTGCCGCACCGGCGCTGGCGAGTGGCTTCGCAATCGTTTCAGCAGCCGCGGACACAACTTCGAAATCGGCGCCTTTAATGGGAAGATGTTCGCCAAGCTTGGCCTGAATATGCT
>JAOAPW010000301.1 GCA_025463105.1 Candidatus Acidiferrum typicum
GGCGCGAGATCAGTATTTCAGACCCGCCCACTGCAGGACCCATTGTAATGGCAAAGCGCTCGATCGCTTCCACGGGCCGTGCGCCTTTGCCGGCAAGAGCGGAGCCAAACCAGTCGAGAAATAAATCTTCGGCGCGTCGCAGCACTGGCGCAGGGATATCCTCGAAACGCAGCGTTGCTGCAAAGTTGGCAAGAATTTTGCTGGGATGTTCCGTCATACGGCTTGTGGTTCCATGATTTGGACTATATCGCATTCCAGGACTTAAGAAGATTTTCTGTTACTCAAAAAGAGCGAGGCAATCCGAGCACATGCTCGGCTACATACGACAGGATTAAATTCGTCGAAATCGGAGCCACCTGGTACAAACGCGTTTCGCGGAACTTACGCTCGACGTCATACTCACAGGCAAAGCCGAATCCACCGTGGAATTGCAGGCAGGCGTTGGCAGCTTCCCAGGAAGCTTCCGCGGCGAGCAGAAGCGCCATGTTGGCCTCGGCGCCGCATGACTGGTGCGCATCGAATAATGTGCACGCCTTGAAGCGCATCAAATTGGCCGCCTCGACTTTGATGTAGGCCTTGGCAATCGGGAATTGAACGCCCTGATTCTGGCCGATGGGCCGCCCGAAAACGTTGCGCTCCTTTACGTATTTTGCCACCTTGTCGATGAACCAGTATCCGTCGCCGACGCACTCGGCCGCGATGAGAGTCCGCTCAGCGTTAAGTCCGTCGAGGATGTACCGGAATCCTTTGCCTTCTTCTCCAATCAGATTTTCCGCCGGGATTTTCAGGTCGTCAAAAAATAGCTCATTCGTTTCATGGTTCACCATGTTCAGAATTGGTCGCACGCGCAGCGCTTCGCCGATCGATTCTCGAAGATCCACTAAAAAAATTGACATCCCCTCGGATTTCTTTGAAACCTCCGGTAAAGGTGTAGTTCTTGCCAGCAAGATCATGAGGTCGGAGTGTTGTACGCGCGAAGTCCACACTTTTTGTCCACTCACCACGTAGTGGTCGCCTTTCTTAAGTGCCGTGGTTTTTATTTTTGTCGTATCGGTGCCCGCGACCGGCTCGGTTACGGCCATAGCTTGGAGCCGAAGCTCGCCTCGCGCAATTTTTGGCAGGTACGCCCGCTTTTGCGATTCTGATCCGTGACGTAATAGCGTACCCATGTTGTACATCTGTCCGTGGCACGCCCCGGCATTTCCTCCCGCGCGATTGATCTCTTCCATGATGACCGAGGCTTCAGTCAGCCCCAGCCCAGAGCCGCCATATTCCTCTGGAATCAGTGCGGCCAACCAGCCGGCTTTTGTGAGCGCGTCAACAAATTCCTCGGGGTAAGCGCGCTGTTCGTCGATGCGCCGAAAGTATTCAGCTGGAAACTGCGCGCAGAGTTCCCGAAGCGCGGACCGCAAATCTTGATACGGATCGGCCGGATTCAATTTGTACAACCTTTCTTTCTGCCTCAGTCGAAATGAGATTTTCAAGCTAACGTTGCAGTAGCGTCCATTGCCAAATGGCCCGCTGCATCCGAAGCCCACAGCCGAATTGACTTCTCGTCCTGTTCTACTCGGCCGCAAACGGAAAATGGTGCGGTGTCGAACAGCGGGTTGACAGCTCGGAATGCGAATCGTGCCACCGTGGCATCAGGCAGATTACTCCTCAACAGATCGAGCAGCAATGTGGCGATCAATGGGCCGTGCACGACCAGGCCGGGATATCCTTCCACTTCGGTTGCGTATTTCCGATCGTAATGGATTCGGTGGCCGTTAAACGTCAATGCGGAATAACGAAAAAGCATCACTGCGTCCGGTTGGATTTCTCTTATCCATGCGGCAGCGCTGGGAGCCGTTTGTGTTTTTTGGACTCCGCCGCTGCCAGTCGAATCGCCTCGATAGACAATGTCGTGTTCCTCAATCACGGCCAAGCCTTCGCTGTTTTGTATTTCATGCCGGACAGCGACGAATACCAGGGGTCCTGTGCGCCCTTCTTTATAACTTACGTCAGCGATCGTCGAGGTCCGGGATATGTGGTCTCCCACGCGGAGTGGGCGATGAAACTGGAAACGGCCGCCGGCAAACATGCGTCGCGGGAGGGACACTGGCGGAAGGAAGCCGCCGCGCTTTGCGTGGCCATCGTTGTCAATTTCGGAGTGCCGATGCAAGGGCAGAAAATAAAGCCAGCTCCAAAGCGGTGGTAATGGGTCGCCTGCGTTTGGAGGCGGATCATTGCGATCGAGAGTGGCGGAGAGAGCGGCTATCGGTACGGACGTAATCTGATCTGAGATCGTCTCGGTTCTTCCTACCCATTCCCGCAAGTGATTTATATTCAGATCCACGGCGTCATTCACTTGCGAAAGGAAATAGGAGGTCGCAACCTGAACGGGAATGGTCAGATCGAATAAAAATGAGAGAAAAATCTTCCTGTGTGGCCATCGCCGCGGATTCTGTCACAAAATCCGGGGTTGAGTCAAAGTGGGGACGATTGGGCATCCGGAATATATCAACGCTGAAGCTATTCCGGCGCGTTCCCGACCAAATCTAGTGTGAATTGTTTTGCCAACGTTTCAACTGCTTGTTCAGGATGCGGTAACATTCGCAGGCAGCATTTTCCAGTCCAGCACGGCTTTGTATTTTTACATGGCCGCGTTGGTAAGTTATGAAACCCGCTTTTTGCAGGATCCCCGCGGCGATTGTAACACTTGCGCGACGTGTACCCAGCATCATCGAAAGAGACTCCTGCGTCAGCGATAAATTAGGAGTGCCCACACGATCCTGGCTCATCAACAACCAACGCGCCAATCGTTCATCGACTTCATGAAGACGGTTGCAGGCAGCGAGTTGCGCGCCCTGCAAAGCCAGTTCGAGGGCGTAACGATGCAGATGTTTTTCCAGTTCCGGGCACTCGCGCAAAATATTTTCAATGGCTTTGGCGTTGACTCGGAACGCCGTACCGGCGATTTGCGTCAATGCGCGGGTAGGACTGGTTTGAAAACCCACGGCAACCGGCAACCCGACAAATCCTTCCTTGCCGGTTAGCCCGACCTCAACACTCTTTCCATCGGACATAATATTAAGGATTGAGATCAGACCGCTGTTGACGAAATAGACGAATTTTATGTACTCGGCTGATTCGTTTAAGACGAAGCGAGGGGGCGTTTGCACGAGTTCCATTTTCGCGAAAACGTTCTCACATTCCCTCCGCGGCAGATCCAGAAGAATGGCATTGTAAATTGTCTGCCCGTCAAAAGAACGCTTCCCGGAATTAAGGAAAGATTTGCCGCGCTTACGTGTCGAGGTTTTGGTCATGCAATCCTTGCACAGTCGGATTTTATGAATTGGCGAGGTACCTCGGCCGTAAAGAGACCGTGGAAAGGTGCCACTTAGGACTCGACCAGCGTACACGCTTTTAACGTTTCGCACTACTCGGGTTGTCAAAATAGTGTTGGCAGCCCCGTTTGACAAATCTGTACGGTAGCGTACGATAGAGGAAGATTTCAATGATCGATAATAACCTTAG
>JAOAPW010000311.1 GCA_025463105.1 Candidatus Acidiferrum typicum
TGCACCAGCAGAGCAAACAGGGCCAGAATCAGGATTTGCCTGGCATTTTTTCGCACATACGCTTCCACGTTCCTAAGAGAAATTTTTGAAGGGCGCTTCAACCCTTTGCTGCTCAACCTTTTGCTCATCAACCCTTTACTCCCTGTGCAGCACCCTTTATTTTGCCGGCTCCAAGCGAGGCCCGCACATCGCCGACCCAGGCGCTGGTTTCACTGGCCAATTGTGCGGCGGCCTGTGGCGTTGACGCCTCGGTATAAATCCGCATAAGAGGCTCGGTGCCGGAAAGCCGCAGCAGGACCCAGGAGCCGTCGTCGAAGGCAATTTTCAATCCATCCGTGCGATCGAGATTCGCGACATGCCGGCCAAGAAAAGTTTTGAAATCGGTTTTCAGCCGTGCGACCGTTTCAGTCTTGACGTCCTCCGGCAGGTGAAGATTGGTTCGCAGCGGCCAGTATTCGCGGCCAACGCGTTTGAACAGCGCGCGCAATTGCCCGGCGAGCGAAGCGCCGCGCACCGCCACCATTTCCGCGACGAGCAGGCACGCGAGGATGCCGTCTTTTTCCGGGAGGTGCCCGCGAATTGAGAGGCCGGCGCTTTCCTCGCCTCCAAGCGCAATCTTGTCCTGCTCAATCAACTCGCCGATATATTTGAAGCCCACGGGAGTTTGATAAATCGTAGTGCCGTAATGCTCGGCCACCGCGTCGATCAAATGTGAAGTGGCCACGCTGCGTCCAGCGGGCATTTTCCATCCGCGGGTTTCGACAATGTAGTCGTATAGCAATGCAAGAATGTGATTGGGCTGGATCCATGCGCCGTCGGAATCGAGGATGCCGAAACGGTCGGCGTCCCCATCGGTGGCGAGACCCACGGCCGCTTTTTTCGCGAGCAGCGCTTCGCGCAAGGTCCGAAGATTTTCCTCGGACACATCGGGCCCGGAGCCGTCAAACAGGACATCACGATCTGTGCGCATCGCTTGCACGTTGACGCCGCGGGCCATCAGCGCGTGGTCCAGATACCCGGCGCCGCAACCATGAAGCGCATCGGTGACGACGCTTAGTTTGGCGTCGCTCATGGCTTTAAAGTTGATCAACTGGCCCAGGCGCTCGAGGTAGGCGTCCCGAGGATCGATCTTTTCAAACGCTTCGTCATTTGATTTTGCGGGGGCGCGCTCGCCCATTTTTGCGGCTCGCGCTTCGATGTCGTGCGTCACTTCAGGAAGCGCGGGACCGCCATCAGGGCCGGAGAATTTCAGGCCCTGGTATTCCGCCGGATTGTGGCTCGCCGTGAAATTGATCGCGCCATCGATTTTTCGGCGCTTGATTTCAAAGGCAATGGCTGGAGTTGGAGCCGCGCGTTCGCAGAGCAGCACGTGAATGCCATGCTCGCGAAGAATCTGCGCGGCTGTCAGCGAAAATTCTTCAGCAAAAAATCGCGTATCGTGCCCGACGATCAGCGTAGGCTTCGCATTGCGGCTGCGCACATGGTCAGCGATAGCCGCCACAGCCAGGCGCACGTTTGCGAATGTAAAATCCTCCGCGATGATTGCGCGCCAGCCTGAGGTTCCGAATTTAATCGCGGTCGTCATCTACAATGCGTTTAATATGCATCCCCGGCGAAGTATTGTAGCGTGGCATGCAGCGCGCGACCAGACGGGATGTATGGGAATCGAGAAAGAGTAACGGGACTGGAGGGGCACTTGACTGACAAATTTGTGGTGCTGGTGACATGTTCTACCGCGGCGGAGGCGCAACGTATCGCGCGTGCCGTTGTGAACGCGCGCCTTGCCGCTTGCGTGAACATCCTGCCAGGTGCGGTCCAATCCATTTATCGCTGGAAAGGGAAGGTCGAAACGGCGCGCGAGCGCCTGTTGCTTATTAAAACTTCTCGCAAGCGTCTGCCGAAGTTGCAGGCGGCTGTGAAACGTTTGCACTCCTACGATGTGCCCGAGTTCATTGCCGTCCCGATTGCGGCGGGTTCTCCTGGGTATCTCTCGTGGATCGAGGAATGTGTCGAAGAATCTCCTCGGGCCAAAAGATAATCCGTCTTAGCAGCGTGCAAACATTGGATCAACTTATACGCTGTAGGGGCACGGCATGCCGTGCCCCTACAGTTCACATCTTATTGAGCGCGTAATCCAGATCAGCGATCAGATCTTCCACGTCCTCGATGCCGACGGAGATGCGGATGAGTCCGTCGGTAATGCCGATACGTTCGCGGACTTCCGCGGGGACAGAGGCATGAGTCATCGTCGCGGGATGTGAAATCAGCGTCTCAACTCCTCCGAGGCTTTCCGCAAGCGAGCAGAGCTTTACATGGTTGAGCATTTTTCTGGCATTTTCGAGAGTGACAACGTCGAAGGAGATCATAGCGCCGAAGCCGCGTTGCTGCCGGACCGCGACATCATGGTGCGGATGCGACGGCAGTCCAGGATAGTGGACACGCTGCACGCGGGGATGGTCTTCGAGGAAGCGCGCAATCACGCGTCCGTTCGCATCGTGCTGCTTCATGCGCACGGCCAGCGTTTTTATTCCGCGAGAGACGAGGAAGCAGTCCATGGGCGCAAGCCCTGCGCCTGTCGAGCGTTGCAGGAAATATATTTTTTCCGCATCAGAGGGACGCGTCAGGATGGCGGCTCCGCCGAGCGAATCGCTGTGGCCGTTCAGATATTTCGTCATCGAGTGGACTACAATCTGCGCTCCGAGCGCGATCGGCGATTGAAGATACGGACTCAGAAACGTGTTGTCCGCGACCAATGTAGCCCCTTGCGCGGCGGAAATGTTCGCCATCGCCGCGATGTCGGTGACGCGCATCGTTGGGTTTGTGGGCGTCTCGATATAGATCATTTTAGTATTCGGCTTGATTGCCTTCTCGACGTGCGTGGTCGAAGAAGTGTCCACGAAACTGAAGTCCAGCCCCCATTGCACCAGGAACTGCGTAGTCAGCCTGATCACGCCACCATAAACCGCCTCGGAAATAATCGCGTGGTCGCCCGGACGCAGCAGGCGGAACACCGAATCGATCGCAGCCATCCCGGAGGTAAAAACGAAAGCCGCGCTACCGCCTTCCAGCTTCGCGACGGTCCGCTCGAGAGCACGCCGGTTTGGATGCGCCGTTCTTGCGTAGTCGTAGCCCTTATTTTTTCCGAGCTGTTCCTGAACGTAGGTCGAGGTTTGGTAGATTGGAGCGACGATTGAACCTGTCGCTGGATCAGGTTCCTGTCCTACGTGGATAGCATCGGTAGCGAATCCCATGGGTCTCCTTGGCTGCAAGTCTTTGACCGATATGCTGCGACAAAAAATGTCAGCCCGTCGAAAGTAGCTCAGGAGCACACGCGAGTCAATCAGACTACGAGTGCTGGACCGGACTGCAACTTCGGCAAATTTCCGAACAAGGATGCTCTGCACCTCGGGTCAACCACCCTTTTCAGACGCTTCTACGCTTGCATGGGGCGGCAAAAAGATCAAAAATGGGTGTTACGGGCATTTCAGTTTCTCGGCAGACTACACGCTTTACTAAGGCGTTCAGCGTAAATGTCTAGCCCGCATCCGTAAGTGCATAGGTTATTTGGTCGGGGAGGGCGTCGCAGAAATGAGCGCCTCGAATCACATGAAAAATATTCCAGTTATTCTGTTTTCCGTCACTTTGCTTTTTTCTTCGGCATTGCAAGCGCAGGACAAGAGTCCCGATGCCAAAGGCAAAGCGGATTCAGGTTCCAATTCGGTCCATTTGACAATTGTCGTAACCACAGCAGAAGACAAGAAACCCGTCGACAGCGCCAGCGTGTACGTGAAATATGTTCAGGGCCGATTATTGGGCAAAGACAAGAAGATCGAGATGAATCTCAAGACAAACATGTCGGGCGTAGTCCACGTGCCGGAAATTCCTCGCGGGAAGTTTCTGGTTCAAGTGATCGCGCCCGGGTGGAAAACTTTCGGCGAGTATTACGAAGTAGAGCAGGCGGAACAGACGATCAATATTGAGCTGGCACGTCCCCCCAAGTGGTATTAGTCTCTCCGAGCGCCAGGGTTTTTCGCCGTCCGAATGCTTCATCTTTGTGCAAACAGGATCAAGCGCTTTATTTCGCGAGCGGTAAGCACCTCTAATGGGTTCTTTTCCACAACCTTTTCAACACAACTGTTGAAATCGCGGAGAGCGCCTTTAGAGATTCCAATAAAAGTCCGGCTAACGTCATTCGGAGCGATGGACTACGCTTGCTTTTTGTTTTGAATCAGGAGAGATTCGTCGCTTCGCTCTGATTGACGACCAAAGCACTTTCTCTTCAGCCTGTTTAACTGCGTGTGCGCAGGGTGTAAGATCAACGCTCCTGATTTTGATTCGAGAATCTGCGATGGACGTGAAACCATACAAAGGATTTGTCGTCTGGCATCTGCTCTGGAACAATCTGGGCGTTCGCCCGCTGCGCTCCGCGTTGAGCATCCTCGCACTTTCCCTTCAAGTGTTTCTGGTTCTGCTGATTGTCGGCTTGACGTCGGGCGCTTTGTCAGACTGGCGCACGCGCGCGGAGGGAATTGGCGCCGACATCATCGTGCAGCCTCCCAACTCGTCCATTTTCTTCGCATTCTCCAGCGCTGTGATGCCTGAAACGTTGACGGATAAAATCGCGAGCCTGCCTGGGGTCGATGAAGTCGCTCCGGTCCTGATCGTAGTGGATCAGCACAACCTGGGAGTCGTGTACGGCATTGATTACGACAGGTTTGCCGGTCTGAGCAGTGGGTTTTCTTTTCTTTCGGGCGGCCCATTCCATCAGCCGACTGAGGCCATGGCCGATGATTTGTCCGCACATTCGCGAAAACTGAAAGTCGGCGACACAACGACTCTCATAGGACATGACTTCACCATCTCGGGAGTCGTCCTGCACGGCAAGGGCGCGCGCTTTTTTATTCCCTTGAGGACCGCGCAGGACATCGCCGGCGCCGACAAACGAGTCTCCATGTTTTTTGTGCGCAGCAAAGGCGATACTGAAGCCGTCCGCAATGAGCTGGTCAAGTTGCTCCCCACCTATAAGATTCGATCGATGGCGGAGTTCAGCACGCTAATGACTTCATCGAATCTTCCAGAGTTGAAACCGTTTATCCGCTCATTCCTGATTCTTGGCGTGACGATTAGTTTCCTGGTCGTGCTGCTCACCATGCACACCATGGTTTTGGAACGTACCCGCGACATCGGCATCCTGAAGGCCCTGGGATCTTCACGCCTTGAAATCTGCGGAATGATTGTCGGCGAGACGTTAGTCATGGTGGCCCTGGGTGTAGCCTTCGGATTATTCTGCACTTACAGCATCGTTGCCGTCCTGCATCGGACCTCTCCAACACTTCAAGTCGAAATCGAGGGGGCCTGGATCTTGCGCGCGATATTGCTGACAATCGGCGGCGCGATCGCGGGAGCGGTTTATCCCGCGCTACGTGCCGCGCAAAGCGATCCGGTCGATGCCCTCGCCTACGAATGAATCGGAATTTCCGAAAGCAGGAAATCCGATTGCATCCTTGCATTCAAATCTGATACAACGAGATCCCGGGGCGCTCCTCAGCGAGACATTTGATGCCGAATCATTTCTATACCGAACCCGGCTGCGCTGCGTGCAACGATGCCAGGAAATTTTTGATTTCGCGTGGCATCCCCTTCGAGGAACGAGACATTCGCGCTAACCCCGAATACCTTCGTATGTTGACCGAGGAACTTGACAGCCTCACGACGCCGACTCTCGTCTTGGGCGATAAAATAATTGTTGGATTCGACCGAAATGAATATGAGCTCTTGATTGCCCATACGGCACCAGAACGCGAGAGACCGGGTATCCGCGGCAGGGTCTGATTTCAATATTCTTCCAGTAAGGAGCTAACACGTATGAAGACTAAACATTTTTTTGCAATTCTTGCGGTCTTAGTGCTGGCTTATCCTATCGGCGCGCAAATGGGTATGGGAATGCGGACTCCGAGCCTTGGCGGCGTTTGGAATCCAGTCGTGGGCTCCGGCGGTGCGTACGAGTGGACCGATCGGGACGGAAAGAAGAATCCGATAGAAGCTACGGTTGTAGGCAAAGAAGACGTCAACGGGAAACCCGGCTATTGGATGGAAATAGTCGCGTCCAATCCACGAATGGGCGGCGAAATGTTCATGAAATATTTATTTGTCTTGGGAGACAGCGGTTTGGCTGCCTCGCGAATGATCATGCAATTTCAAGGCCAGGATCCTATGGAGATGGATACCAATATAATGATGGCCATGGGAGGACGTCGCGGGGAGCAGCCTATACCATCGGATATCCGCGATAAGTCCGAGCTTGTCGGTACTGATACGATTACCGTTCCGGCCGGCACATTCAGCTGCGATCACTATCGTCTGAAGGATGGCTCCTCTGAGGCCTGGGTCTCCAACAAGGTCTCTCCTTGGGGACTCGTCAAAGAGCAAGATAAGGAATCGTCGATGGTCCTGACCAAAATCATCACTGACGCAAAGGACCACATCACCGGCACACCCAGAAAATTTAATCCGGCGGACATGATGCGTGGGATGGGTAGGCCCGGACAATAGGTTTTAAAATCCGGGTGGGCCGAGGGCTAACACTTCACTCTGTCCATTTGATTGGTTCGTTTCTATTCAAGTTCTTCAAGACGGAAGGTCAATTTCTCACTATAATTCTTATTTGAGGATTACTAATGGCTCCTTCGATTGATAAATATTATTCTGCGCGCATTATTGAACGACGGGATATTTCGAACGACTTGTGGGTGATTCGGGTCGATCCCGGCGGGGAATATAGTTTTGTGCCGGGTCAATATGCCACGCTGGGCGTAGTGTCTCCTGAAAAACACTACGAACGGGCATATTCGATTGTCTCCGCTCCGCATGAAAAATTTCTGGAATTCTTCGTCGAACTGGTTCCGCAGGGTGACGTGACGCCGCGGCTTTACCCGTACCGTGTCGGCGACGAATTCACTTTGCGCAAGGTTGCCAAAGGCCGGTTCATCCTGGACACAACTTCTGACTGCACCAACCATCTTTTATTGGCGACGGTCACAGGAGTTGCTCCCTTTGTGAGCTTTGTGCGCTCTCTCTATCGTCAGTGGAAGGACGCGAAATTTCAGGGAGAGCACAAACTTTTCCTGCTTGACGGTGCCAGCCGCTCCTGGGAATTGGGCTATCGCGAGGAACTTAACCACTTAGCGGCCGAAATTCCCTGGCTGACCTATGTGCCTACAGTCAGCCGTCCCTGGGAAGACAAATCCTGGCGAGGGGAAACGGGCCGAGTGGACGACCTGGTGCGCAAATACACGGATTCTCTGGGGCTCACCCCCGTAAATACACGGGCTTATCTTTGCGGGAACCCTTCCATGATCGAAAACACCAAAGGAATTCTGAAGCGGCGCGGCTGGGAAAAGGAAGCTGTAAAAGAAGAGGCCTTCTTTATCCCTGGGAAGGAATTGGCTGCGTCTCGCTAGGGTGCGGTTCTGTGATCGGACCTCGCGGACTAGTCCACTCGCATTTCATTCGTGTTTAAAATAAACAGCGGCCAGTGGCGGCAGGCGCAAATTCAGCGAGTAGGGGTGGTTGCCCCAGGGAATTGCCTGGGCCTGGACGCCGCCCAGATTACCCACATTGGTTCCGCCATATCGCTCCGAATCAGTGTTCATCGCTTCCCGGTAATATCCCAGCTCGGGAACTCCCACGCGGTAATTTTCGCGCATGACAGGCGTGCAGTTGGCGACCACCACCATGAAATTTTCGTGGTATTTCCCGCGACGCAGGAAAGAAAGAACGCTGGCATCGGAATCATTGCAGTCCAGCCACTCGAAGCCGTGCCAGTCGAAGTCCACTTCATGCAGCGCCGCTTCCCGGGAATAGAGGGCATTCAGATCCGCGACCAGAGTTTGAACGCCTCGGTGATATCCGTATTCGAGCAGGTGCCATTCAAGGCTCGTGTCATGATCCCACTCGACGCGCTGCGCGAATTCATCGCCCATGAACATCAGTTTCTTCCCTGGATGAGCGAACATGTATCCATACAGCAGGCGCAAATTCCCGAATTGCTGCCACAAGTCGCCAGGCATTTTGTTGATCAGAGAAGACTTGCCGTGAACCACTTCGTCATGTGAGAAGGGCAGCATAAAGTTTTCCGTGAAGGCGTATAGCATGGAAAACGTCATGCGGTTGTGGTTGTACTTCCGGTGGATGGGGTCCAGCGAAAAATAGCTGAGAGTGTCATTCATCCAGCCCATGTTCCACTTCAGGCTGAAGCCCAGCCCGCCCAGATAGGTTGGCCGTGAAACCATGGGCCAGGAAGTTGATTCCTCGGCAATCGTCAACACTCCGGGATGGCGCGCGTAGACGACCTCGTTGAGCCGCTTTAGAAACGCAATCGCCGCGAGATTTTCACGGCCGCCGAATTCGTTGGGGACCCATTCTCCTTGGCGCCTGGAGTAATCCAGATAGAGCA
>JAOAPW010000344.1 GCA_025463105.1 Candidatus Acidiferrum typicum
TCCGCCGAGCGCCAAAGTCTGGAAGATCGGGCCGCATTCTCGTATCAGCCGCGTAGCCAGCCGGCTTCGTGAAAATCCGGAACCGCTCTTACCTTCCCATCGGCGCGGGTTCGACTTTGCGGCCTGCAGGCGCGAGAGAATTCAGCGCGGCCAGGACGCCGCCTTCTTTGTGCGGCACGCCCGCCAGGCGCAGACCCATTTCAACTCCGCAGAGCGTTCCTGCCAGCGTCAAATCATTGAAACTGCCGAGATGTCCGATCCGGAACACTTTGCCCGCGAGTTTGGAGAGGCCGGCTCCCAGGGACATATCAAAATTCTCGAGGATGACCGCTCGCAATTTGTCTGCGTCGTGGCCCTCGGGCAAAAAGACAGCCGTCAGTGAGCTGGAATATTCTCGAGGATCCTCGCAAACAATTTCCAAACCCCACGCGCGCACGGCTGCTCGCATTGCTTCGGCGTGACGATCGTGCCGCTTGAAAACATTGGATAGCCCTTCTTCCTGCAGCATGCGCATGGCCTCGCGCAGACCGTACAGAAGATTGGTAGGCGGCGTATACGGGAAAAAGCCGGTGCGATTCGGCTTCAGCATTTCCTGCCAATCCCAATAGGCACGGGGCAAACTAGCTTTGGCCGTAGCCGCCAACGCTTTGTCGGAAATTGCGTTGAAGCTCATGCCCGGAGGAAGCATCAGCCCTTTCTGCGAGCCGGCGATGGTAACGTCCACGCCCCATTCGTCGTGGCGGTAATCAATGGAAGCGAGCGAGGAAATCGTGTCGACCATAAGCAATGCGGGGTGGTGCGTCTGATTCATGGACCGGCGAAGCTCAGGAATGCGGCTGGTTACGCCCGTGGAAGTCTCGTTGTGAACGACCAGCACGGCTTTAATACTGTGATCTTTGTCAGCAGCAAGACGCGCTGACAGTTCATCGGCGGAAGCGCCCTTGCGCCAGCTCCCGGGAACATAATCGACCTTGATCCCGAATTTTTCCGCGACCTGACGCCAGAGCTGCGAAAAATGCCCTGTCTCAAACAAGAGCACGCGATCGCCAGCGGATAGAGTATTAACAAGCGCCGCTTCCCACGCGCCCGTGCCCGAGGCTGGATACATTACAACGGGACTGGCGGTCTGGAAGATCTTGCGCACGCCGTCGAGGACTTCCGCGCCCAGACTTGCGAATTCGGCGCTGCGATGGTCAATGACGGGATAATCCATGGCCCGAAGCACGCGATCGGGAACATTCGTGGGACCGGGAATCTGCAAAAAATGGCGACCTGTATGAATCATTTAAGCTCCAAAGATTTCAGCCAAGAATTGTACATGCTGGCTGGACCAGCAAGCAAGACATGGCGTCATTTGCCGGTGTCGTAATTTGAGGGCAATTTAATCTGAGAAACGGGCGTGCCCTCTCCGTCCCGAAATACACGGGACGGAGAGGCCTCTACATAAGCGTCCCTATTGGCTGGCAGTTGTAGATGCCGCCCGTTGTATGGGCGGGCAGCCGTTCGATCTGAACCCTACTTAATCGTTATCCTCTCGACCGTCCACGTAGAGCAGTCGCCTTTGATGAGGACGTTGTCAGACACCGCATGCATCTCGTGGATCAGGCAGCCGCTCTGGCCGTGGCCCAAGCTGGTCTGCGCCCAGCCGAGTAATTTCCCTTCGTGATCCAAGCGGTAGATTTTCCCTGTTCCGTCGCCGCTGTAGATGTACTTGGGCGTGACCTGAACGCTCCACGGCGCGCCGACGCCGACGTAGCTGGCTTTGAAGTTCAAATCGGTGTCATAGACCTGAATGCGGTTGTTGCCGCGGTCGCCGACATAAATGTTGCCCTGCATATCCGAAGCGATACCATGCGGCGTGCTGAACTGATTGGGGCCGGAGCCGTGCGTTCCCACCGCCTTTACCCAGGTGCCGTCTTTCCCAATTTTGACGACGCGCGAGTTGCCATACCCATCGCTTACGAAACTATTGTCCTGCGTATCCCATGCGATATCCGTTTCGCGGTTGAATGTGCCCATGTTTCCTACCGGATAGCGCTCGGCAACCTTTTCGCCTCGTTCCAGGTAGCGTTCCATATAGTCGATGGCTTCCGGCTTTCGCCCGAGCGTCATCTTTACGTTGGCATTAGGGTCAAACTTGACGATCATTCCGGAACCCTCGTCAACCATCCACACATTGTCATACTTATCGACGCGGACGGAGTGCGCGAACGACGCAGCATAATTATCCGGTCCCCACATCTTGACGAATTTCATGTTTTGATCGAACTCAAACAGCTCCGCGGCCGTTCCGCCGCGTGAACTACCACCCTTGCCAGTGCGCGAATACACAAACAGGTGGCCTTTTGAGTTCATCGAAACCCCTTCCGTTTCACCGATCGTATGATCGGGAACGACGAGGGGGAGTACTTCTTCGGTAACCTGTAACTTCGGAGTTGATTCCTCGAGGGCGAGTTGTTTCGCCCTTGCGGCTTCCCTCTCGGGATTGGGAGCGCCCTCCTGGGCGCGGACCGGCAGCGTCCCGGCGCCGATCAAGACGCCAAACACAAAAATCGAGAACAGCACTAAGCAACGTTTCATGAAGTTATCTCCTCTCGGAAATGAACGCCTGACCGGGATCGTGCCCGGACGGCCGGGGATCACCCATGATTTCCCCGAGTGGCGCTATGCTACACTCAATCGCGTTTCGCGGTATGTATATTTGTGAAACAATTACGGGTCGAATCTATTCACTTCGGAGGTTGTTTATGAAACGCTGGCTTCTCATCACCATTTGTTTGCTCATCGCTTTCGCTGGCTTTTACTACTCTCAAGCTGCGCATGGCCAAGCCAGCGCCGGGTGGACCACGCTGTTTGACGGCTCAAGCCTCGATAACTGGAACCCGATTGGCGACGCCAACTGGAAACTGACGGACGGCATCGTGCAGGCTGATAAAGGCAATGGTTTTCTGGTTTCGAAGGCTTCGTATGGCGACTTTGAAGTTCGGGCGGAATTCTGGGTTGATGGCGACGCCAACAGCGGAATTTTTCTGCGCTGTTCCGATCCGCAAAAAGTGACGGCAGACAATGCTTATGAAGTGAATATTTTCGATAAGCGGCCGGATCCGACCTATGGTACCGGGGCGATCGTGAACGTGTCGAAGCCGTCGGTTTTTCTCAAAGCGGCGGACCATTGGAACACGTACGAAATTACGGCTCGGGGCACCCATTTCACCGTAATCCTCAATGGCACTCGCACTGTCGATGTTGACGACAGCAAGCACGCTCGCGGGCCGATCGCGCTTCAGGCTGCGGTAGGGACAGTGAAATTTCGCAAAGTGCAGATCAAACCGCTTTAGAAAATAGTAGTTGGCGATTTAAATTAATCGTAGACGCGACTTCAGGAGATCTGAAGTATTTGCCGGCTGCTGGTGGTCCACAAATCCGTGTAGCCCTTCATCTTTTCGCGGAACGTCGCGTTCGTAGCATAGTCCTTGAGCCGGGTGTCAAATCCGCGGATGTCCTCTACCTCAAACTCTAATATGACCCTGTTGAAATCGCCTGTAAGGTCAGTCAGAACACGATGGTTTGGAATCTTAGCCACTGCGGCAGCTTCCTTTAATTGTGCAGCGAGTTTGCTTGCATGCCCCGGTTTGGCGATAAAGCAATTGCGAATGACCAGCATATTTTCCTCCTCGGGAGCGATTTTTGTTCGGCGTGTCTTATCTGGATGGGTGAAGGTCGCAAATTATACCACCTCGATACAAATGCAAGCTAAGCAACCTGGTCAGGTCGCGCAGAGCGATCTGAACTTGACACGAAACGGCAGCGGGCCTATTGTTTGCCGGATGGGGTAGGTTTGGTTCGGAATTCTTCACTCACAGGAGGATCGGATGAAGTATTCAATCGTAATGGCTCTACTCGTCTCGAGCGCGATTGCTCTGGCTCTAGGTGCACGGGCTCAAGATGCGGCACCCAAAGAGCACAGCATGACCGGATGCCTGGCCAAGGGTACCGAACCCGGCACGTATATGCTCACCGACCTCGAAAAGGGACCTAAGGCGGTGGGGATTGTGTCGTCGACGGCGAACCTTGCGCCGCATGTTGGACACAAAGTCGAATTAACCGGCACTGCAGTGCCCGCCAAGGACGCAGAGGCGGACAGCAAAGTGCCTAAGGCCCCGCACTATATGAAAATAACTGCGGTTAAGATGATTTCGCCTACCTGCCCGTAGTTTTTTCGTAGGCGTGAATTCGGAGCGGGATTTTTTATTATTTTGCGGAGACACCCGCTTGTCGCTGCGCGCCAAGCGGGTGTGGTTTTTTGGCATTGAGAACACAAGCCGAGTAGCGTTGTTTTTTGTGCAAGTCTTGCCGACTGTTGCGCAGTTCGATGCGGAATGAGAGCTACGTACTTACAGAAATCAAAACCATGATCCAATCCGTGAATCATGCTTTGCGTTTACTATAAGACTTTAGTCTGAACTTTTTTGGGCGCCGCACTCTTCACTGTTTTTGTGAAGGGTGCGGATTTTCTCTCCTAACCGTGGCCGTCACCGCCGGAAAGTTCGCGGACGATGGCACCCACGAAATTCTTGGCGTCGCCAAAGAGCATCAGAGTTTTATCCAGGTAGTAGAGCGGATTATCAATTCCCGCGAATCCCGTTCCCATACTGCGCTTGATTACCATCACAGTACGCGCCTTGTCGACATCCAGAATTGGCATCCCGAATATTGGACTGCTCGAATCGGTGCGCGCGGCCGGATTGGTGACATCATTTGCGCCGATGATCAACGCCACATCCGTTTGCGGAAATTCACCATTGATTTCATCCATGTCCAAAAGCTTGTCGTAAGGAATGTCGGCCTCGGCAAGAAGAACGTTCATATGGCCGGGCATGCGTCCCGCCACCGGGTGAATGCCGAACTTCACGTCGACTCCGCGCTTGGTCAGGTTGTCGTAAAGTTCTCGCACTTTGTGCTGGGCCTGCGCAACGGCCATGCCGTAACCCGGAACGATCACTACCTTGCTGGCCGCGGCGAGAATTCCAGCAGCTTCCTCGGGCGTCGCGCTGCGCACCGCGCGCGTCTCCTGCCCGCCTTTGACGGCGACTTGCTCCTGCCCGAACGCGCCGAATAGCACGTTGGAAAACGACCGGTTCATGGCCTTGGACATGTTCACGGAAAGGATCAGGCCAGAAGCGCCGTCCAGAGCGCCGGCAACGATCAGAAGTTTGCTGTCGAGCACAAATCCCATCGCGGCCGCGGAAAGACCAGCATAAGAATTTAACAGTGAAATCACCGTGGGCATGTCGGCGCCGCCGATGGGCACGATCATCATCACGCCAAAGAGCAGCGGTATCACTAGAATGATGGGAAACAAATACAAGTGATCAGGATGCATTACCAGGTACGCGGCAACGCCGACGGAAGCGGCCAGCATCCCTAAATTAACAATGTTCTGCCCTTTATAAGTGATGGGGCGCTGCGGCAGGATTTCCTGCAACTTTCCCGCGGCCATGAGACTGCCGGTGAACGTCAGTGAGCCCAAAATGACTTCCATGGAGAGGACCGACATCATGAACCGTGGCACGTTGGGCGCGCGCAGATAAAATTCCGCAGTGCCGACCAAAGTGACGCAAAGGGCGCCGAAAGCGTGGCTGAGTGCGGTCCGCTGCGGCACGGCCGTCATCTGAACTTTCCCGAGAGGAACGCCGATGATGGTCCCCAGGACCAGCGCAATCGCCACCCACTTGTAATCCACGATTCCGCGATTCAAGAGCGTGCCTGCCACGGCCAGCAGCATGCCGAGCTCGCCCGCCCAAACGCCGTGCCGCGCCGTCGTGGGGGAACTCATCCATTTCAAAGAAAGGATGAAGAGCGCAGTCGCGACAAGATATGTGATCTCGATGATTAAATCGGTCGACAGGAATGAGGTCATGGTTTCGGGCTTCGGCTCGCCTTAAACATTTTCAGCATCCGGTCAGTGATAAAAAATCCTCCCACAACGTTGCTGGTGGCGGCGACGATCGCGATCGTACCCAGTACCGTGGACAGCGTGGACTTATGTTCTCCCGCCAGTAGGATTGCGCCGACCACGGCGATCGCATCGAGCGCGTTGGTCAGCGACATCAGCGGCGTGTGCAAGAGCGGCGATACGCGGCGGATGACCTCGAAACCGATGAAACCCGCCAGCATGAACACGTACAGGCTCGTGATTAAATCCGTCTTCATCTCTATCTTGACTCCTTCTGCGCGGCCACCAGCGGAGGCAGCGAGAAGAATTCCCGTACCCGGGCGTTGACCACTTCCCCTCCCTGCGTTACCAAAGTACTTTGAATAATTTCATCCTCTGAATTGAGTTGAAGTTTTCCGTCCTTGACCATGTAGGAGAGAAATGCAGTGATATTTTTTGCGTACATCTGACTCGCATGATAGGGAACGGCGGTCGCCAGATTGAAATATCCGACGATGGTAACGCCGTGTTCAACAACCTTTTTTCCGGCCTGCGTGTATTCGCAGTTTCCACCGCGCTCCGCCGCAAGATCGACGATTACCGAGCCAGGCGCCATGCCTGCAACCATTTCGCGCGTCACCAGCACCGGAGATTTCTTGCCGGGGACTACGGCGGCCGTGATGACAACGTCACTTTCGGCGACGACCTTACCCAACAATTCGCGTTGGCGGCGATAGAATTCCTCATCCTGGGCCTTCGCGTAACCACCCGCGTCTTGCGCATCCTTGGCTTCAATCGGCAACTCGACAAACCTCCCACCGAGACTTTGGACCTGCTCTTTAGCGGCCGGCCGCAGATCGTATGCCGATACAACTGCTCCCAGGCGGCGCGCCGTGGCAAGCGCCTGCAGCCCTGCAACGCCCGCACCGATAACGAGCACGCGAGCGGGCGTGATTGTTCCTGCCGCGGTCGTGAGCATGGGAAAAATTTTCGGGAGCGCATCGGCAGCGATGAGGGCCGCCTTATAGCCGCAGATCGTACCCATTGAGGAAAGCGCATCCATACTTTGGGCGCGAGTGGTTCTGGGCATGAATTCAATTGAAAAAGAGGTTACTCCCGTCGCCGCGATTTCGCGAACCGTCTCCAGCGAACCAAACGGCCGCAAAAACCCAATTAACACCTGGCCGCTGCGGAAGTAGGGGACGTCGGCCTTGCCGGTCTGATCGTTCGAGCCGTAACAAAGAACCTGCACCACAATGTCCGCCGCGCGAAAGACCTCAGCGCGATCGGCAAG
>JAOAPW010000356.1 GCA_025463105.1 Candidatus Acidiferrum typicum
GAGGTCCCAATGAGTACCGGAACCAGCATGATGACGCCGAAAAGAGGCGACCGTGTTTGTATCGCCCAGCAAGAGGGTGTATTTGAGATTGCGGACATCAATTCGCTCATGCAGACGGCAAATCTCAAATCAACCGACGGGCTGGGCCACATTACGCGGAATGTACCGTGGACTTCGCTGAAACTTGCGGATAAGAAGTAGGCTGAATACCGGCAAGTTCGCGGTTTAGAACGAAGCGGCATCGTTCTAAGACCGATATATCCGGGTGTGTCCTCATTGGAGAGTTCCGTGCCTGAGTTGGGCCGTTCTCTCAAATGTTGGACGCCCCGCGGGACACCCTCACCAGAGAGCGGGCAGAATAAAATTTTCCAGGGTCCTCCTTCATCTGATTTTCTTTCATATAGGTTGCAGGGACTGGCACTCCGCCTCGAAAAAGTGGTGTGTTGTTGTACACTCATCTCGGAACAGAAAATAAAACGAAAGGTCAGCCATGAAAATCGTACCTATCGCGGCTTTAGTTGTATTCTTGGGGATGCCCTTGCTCGCTCAAGGCCAGATGAAGAATAACGATAAGGCCGTTCAGGAGATCGTTGATTTCAGAAACCGTTATATCGAAGCGGAAGAAAATAAGGACGTCGCTTATCTGGACAAAATTTTTGCGGATGACTTCTTCGCGCTGAATCCGCAAGGACAATTATTGGACAAGCCCCATATGCTGGAGAATATGAAACGAACCGACCGCGTATTTAAGGTCCTCAACCCGCGGGAGACGCAGGTGCACTTTTACGGCGACGTGGCCATCTTAACCGAACATGTGACCGTGGATGGCGAAGACAAGGGCCGCCATTTCGGCGGAGAATTTCGATTTGTTCGGGTTTTTGCAAAGCAAAACGGAAATTGGAAAGTGGTAATGGCGCAGGGAGCGCCTCTACCTCAGCCCTGACGGGAATCCTTCACTTCCCGGGAACGCCATTCTCCCGAATGGCGTCCTGCAAATCGCCAATCCGGAGATTGGCGTTCCCGGGAAGACCCTGCCGAGAAGCACAGAATCCGACGATATTACGCGTTATCCACGAGCTGGCGAGGCAATGCCGTGCCCCTACGCCCGCTATCTGATTTCACGCGAATTTACCGGCGAGATATTTAAACTAGCCTTTCGCTTGCTGAATCTGCTGCTTGGCCGCGGCGACAATGTTCTCCACAGTGAAACCGAAATGTTTCTGCAGGTCCTTCAATGGCGCCGAGGCTCCGAAGCTGTGCATACCAATGCTGTGGCCGGACGTGCCCACATAGCGAGACCAGCCAAACGTTGTGGCCATTTCAACCGAAACTCGAGCTTTCACATGGGGGGGCAAAACGGAATCACGGTAGGCCTGGTCTTGTTTTTCAAACAGTTCCCAGGACGGCATGCTGACGACGCGCGCCGTGATTCCCTCTTTCGAAAGACGTTCCAGCGCGTCCACACAGAGGTAGACCTCGCTGCCTGTCGCGAGCAACAGGACGTCGGGTTTACCTCCAGGAGCATCCGCAAGGACGTACGCCCCGCGAGCGAGGCCGGATGCGGGCGCAAACTTCGTCCGGTCGAGCGTGGGAAGCGCCTGACGCGTCAGGATCAGCAGCGCAGGCTCGTGTTGAAGTTGCATCACAACCTTCCAGGCCTCGACCACTTCGTTGGCATCGGCGGGACGCAAAACCATCAGGCCCGGCGTGGCGCGCACCATCGCCAGATGCTCGATGGGCTGATGCGTGGGACCGTCTTCGCCGAGGCCGATGGAATCGTGCGTCAGTATGTAGATGACCGGAATCTCCGAAACAGCGCTAAGGCGCACTCCGCCTCGCATGTAATCAGTGAAGCAAAAAAACGTGGCGCCAAAGGGGCGAACTTTCGTCAGGCTCATGCCATTGACGATCGCGGCCATGCCATGTTCGCGGATGCCGAAATGCATGTTTCGCCCGCCATAACTTCCAGCTTCGAAATCGGCCACGCCGCTGATAAGCGTTTTTGTCGAAGGCGCAAGATCCGCGGAGCCGCCAAGCAACCAGGGAACATTCTTGGCGATTGCGTTTTCGACCTTGCTGGAAGAATCGCGTGTTGCCAGGCCCTTCGCGTCGGAGGGAAATGTGGGAAGATCTTTGTCCCATCCGTCCGGAAGTACGCGGCGCTCCATGCGCGAGATTTCATCCGCCAGTGCAGGAAATTTTGATTTGTAGGAATCGAACTGCGTGGACCATGTGGCACGAAGTACCTTCCCTCTCTTTCCAATTCCTTCTTGAAAATGTTCGTACACGCCCTCGGGAACCAGGAACTTGGCGTCCTCGGGCCAGCCGTACGCGCGTTTCGTCAGGCGGACCTCCTCTTCCCCGAGCGCTTCACCATGAGCTTCTTTGGTGTCCTGCCTGTGCGGAGAACCCCAGCCGATGTGGCTGTTCACAATAATGAGCGTGGGACGATCGGCGGTTTGCAGGAATGCACGGAAGCCGCCACGAATCATGTTCAAATCATTCGCGTCTGTAACGTGTAATACATTCCACCCGTATGCTGCGAATCGCGCTCCCACATCTTCGGAAAAAGCCAGCGGAGTTGGACCCTCGATCGTGATGCGGTTGCTGTCGTAAATCCAGCAGAGGTTTGAAAGTTTCAGATGGCCCGCGAGTGAGGCGGCTTCGCTGGAAATTCCTTCCATCATGCAGCCATCGCCGCCCAGGGCGTACACATTGAAATTGTAGACGTCGGGAGATCCTGGCTGATTATATCGTGACGCGAGCCATCGGCCGGCCGCTGCCATTCCGACGCTGTTGGCATAACCTTGCCCGAGCGGCCCCGTCGTGGTTTCTACTCCTGTCGTCAGAACAGATTCCGGATGGCCGGGACACCGGCTGCCGAGCTGGCGGAATCGTTTGATTTCATCAAGCGGAACGGACGGCGCGTCGAGAATTTCATTATTTTTTCCTGCCTGCTTCACACCTGCAAGATGCAGCACGGAGTACAAGAGCATGGATGCGTGCCCGGCGGAAAGAACGAAGCGATCGCGATTAGGCCAGTGCGGGTCCTTCGGATCATAGCGCAGAAATTCCTGCCATAAACAGTAAGCCAACGGTGCCATCGACATCGGCGTACCGGGATGTCCGGAGTTGGCGGCCTGCACGGCATCCATCGAAAGCGTGCGAATTGTATTGATGGATTTGAGTTCGATTGGATTGGTGGCGTCTTGGATGGTGGCACTGGCTTCGGTTGCGCTCATTCTGGCTCCTTCATTGCGGTGGGACTTTCGGTAATAACAGCACGTCCTATTCAAGTCCAGGACGCAACTCTACTTTAGTCCAAAATGCGGAATTGCGGAAATGGAGGAATCCGGAATCTGCGATGCTTTCTTTCCCACGGCTCAAAACGATATGCCGTCGCTCTTTAAAGAAAGCTGTGCACCATTGCCTGTGTCGATCCCTCCTGACGGCCGAGATGACCGTACTTGTTATAAAGACTGTTGACATCAATTCCCGAATGGTGTAACCATCACACCAAAGTTAAAAGGCTCTGGGTGGGGCCGTTAAGTGGACTTTCATCCATGCAACGCTTGCATCATCGTTGAAGATGCGAGCGGGTGTGTATTGGCCGGGTGCAGGCCCATTCCTGAAACACCAGACAAACATTCAGTGCGGCTGTCATTTCACCGTAGCCTGGCATATTGCGAAGGCTCCAATATGCCGTCGTTTTAATTTTAGTTCTGTTCTTATTTGGATGGAGACCGAAATTCGGCGATCAGGGGTCTACATCCGCACTGTAAAAGTTTAGATTTACGGCTTTCTCAAAGTTGGAAACGTCGGAGGACCTAACCCTGGAGTAAAGCTGAAGGCCAAATTCGATTCTCACAATTTGGACAGGAGGTCCGGAAATGATTTCGTCGTACTCAAACAATAAAACTTGGGGTATTTGCTTGCAAAATACATTGCGAGCTCTGGGCAGCTTGATGGGGATACTTCTCCTTTGTCCGCCCGCGTTTTCACAGGGCAGTTTCGGCCACGTTCTCGGAACCGTCACAGACCAAAGTGGCGGAGTCGTAGCAGGCGCCACAGTAATCGTAGTCGACAAGGACAGGGGTGTTTCGCGAACTCTCACTGCGGATGACGTCGGTGCGTATAACGCTCCCAACTTAACCCCTGGCAACTATACAGTTCGCGTGGAGTCCAAGGGTTTCAAGGTATACGAACGCACGGGCATCGTGTTGGATGTGGGTAAAGAAATTCGTATCGACGCAGCGCTCCAACCCGGTGAACAAAATCAGACAATCACCATTACGGAGTCGGTCCCTCTGGTGGAAACCACTAACGCCACCATGGGTGGCACGCTAGAGAACGCGGACATTGTTGATCTACCATTAAATGGCCGCGACTACCAGAACTTGCTGAGCTTGCGCCCCGGCGTTCAGCTCTATCCGGGTGGCGGACCGTGGACGCAGAGCGCCAATGGCACCCGCCCGGACGAGTCCGTCTGGATGGTGGACGGCGTGCTCAACATTAGCACCTTCGACGCCCGGCCCATAGAAGGCTTTCCCGGTCCCTTCCAGGATGCGGCGACAGTCCTGCCGATTGACGCTATCCAGGAATTCAATGTGATGGAGAATCCCAAGGCGGAGTACGGCTGGAAGAGCGGCGCCGTGGTGAACGTAGGAATCAAATCGGGGACCAACAGTCTTCATGGTTCGGCTTATGCGTTCGGCCGGACCACAGGCTGGGACGCCCGCAACTATTTCAACGTCGCGCCGGTAAACGGAACCTGCATTACGAATCCGGCAATACCGTCGGCATGCGATCAGGTGCCGGTGTCCGTGAAGCAGTTCGGCGGCGTGGTCGGCGGGCCGATCAAGAAAGACAAGCTCTTCTTCTTCGGCGGCTATGAGGGCTACCGTGACTTCATCGGTAGCGATTATTCGCTCACTGTTCCTGCAACAGCGAGCATAGGCGATCCGTCGCACAGCATGGTAGATGCGATCACAGCTTTGCAGGCCGCCAACAAACCGGTGAGCGCTGTCAGCTTGGCCACAACTGGATGCACGCTGGGTCCGCCCGTCACCTGCACCGGCGGACTATACCCGAACACCGGCACGAGCAACAGCTTCCTCAGCACCTTCCCCATTCAGAGTCACAGCGACAACGGGATCGGGAAGCTCGACTGGCACGCCAACGATAAAAATACCATTTCGGGCTCGCTGTTTGTCAGCAAGTACAACGCCCTGGGAGAAGACCACGGGTTTGTGAACCAGGCCTTCAACGACAACACGCCAATCTCAGCGTGGTCGACTGTCGCAAGCTGGGTCTATACCCCCAACTCCAACGTGGTGAATGAATTGCGGTTTGGCTACAACCGGGTGTCTTTTGACTTCGTAAATGTTGACATCGGGAATTTTGCGAACGGAACGGGCGTATACAACTTCATCAACACCGGGGCGCCGACCGGAGGATTCCCGAATGTCAGTATTTCGGGATTCGCGCCGCTGGGCACCAACTCGAACCGTCCGCAGTTCAATGACGGCAACCCGTACTACGATATTCAGGACTCGATTTCAATCTTGAGAGGCAAACACACCATCAAGTTTGGCGGCGAGTTTAGCCACAGCGAGGCCGATGCCGCCATCCTTGTCGGTGGCCGAGGTATATTCAATTTTCCCGGCGGCGGGGCCTTTTCTGGTTCCACATCCCTCGAGGACTTCTTCGCCGGGACCCTGACCAGCGCAACCCTTCTCACCGGCAACGCGTTCGTCCGTACTACGTGGAAGACCGGATCCGGGTTTCTCCAGGACGATTGGCGTGTTACCCCGAAGTTGATCATTAATCTCGGGTTGCGATATGCGTACACTACCCCGATGAAGGCGGCCAACAACGCCTTCGGCAGCTTCAATCCGGCCATCGGATTGACACAGCAGGGTTTGACACAGCAGGGTTCCAGTGGGGTGGGCACGGGAGGTGTTTGGAACGGCTACTTCCGCTCCTTTGACCCGCGCTTTGGTCTTGCCTACGATATCTCGGGCAAAGGCACGACGGTGATCCGGGGTGGCGTCAGCGTCGTTCACACACTCATATGGCCCCTGCTGACCTGGGACGGCCAATTCGGCCTCCAGAACGACGGTTCGACCAGCCTTGCCGCCGACCCCACGGGTGCCGTGATCCAATGCGTCCCTCCTAATGTATGCCCGAGTAGCGGGGGCGGCAACATCACCCTCGGGGCCGCAACCTTCGGGCCTTCCCAGCTGTGCTGGGATCCCACCAACCCGATCCCCGGCACGGCTTGCAACAACGGCCAGAAGACCATTTTCCCAGTCGCCAAGGCGCCGCAGTGCGGAGATGGTTTGCCGAACACGAAATTACCGAGCGGTTCCGATGCGTCCCCGTGCGATATCATGGGCGTGAACCCGAATCTCGTCAACCCCTACGTCCTGAATTACAACCTGAGCATCACGCACCAAATCGGAAACAACCTCTCGATCGAGATCGCCTACGTTGGCAATCACGGCTATAATCTGCTCAATTTCTCCGACGCCAATCAAGCCCCGCTTGGCGCGGGGTGGTGTCTGAATACGCTGACGGCAGCCCAGATTGCCGGTGCCTGCTCAAAAGTCGCAGGGACGGGCCTGCCGCTGGCAAGTTACAATCCTCTGGCCACGCAGCAAGCCCGGCCTTTCTATTCGAGGTTCCCTTACCTGGGGTTCATCAACTTCGCAAACAACGGGGCTCATTCCAATTACAACAGCATCCAAACAACCATCACTAAGCGGATGTCTCACGGCCTGTCTTTCGTTGCCGGTTACACTTATGGCCACGCTCTCGACAACGGGTCCATCAACCGCTTTGGGCCTCTGCCGCAGGACAGCACCAACATAGAAGGCGAGTACGGGAACAGCGACTTCGACATCCGCCATCGCCTCACTGTCACCGCCACGTACAACATTCCCGGGAAAAAAGGTTTTGGCCAGTTGCTGGAAGGCTGGCAGATCAATGGCATTTACAGTTACTCGACCCCGCAGCCGTGGCAGGTCTGGGATGCCGGGGACAATATCAGCGGAACCGGGGAAAACGCTGATCGTTGGGACATCTTCGGAAATCCGCTCGACTTCCCAGCCGGTAAGAACAGCCTCCCCTATTGCACCGGCTTCGCCAGCACCCCCAGCTGTACTATTACGACCCCGTACGGCCCATTCCCCTTTACTGGCGCTGGGGCTACGACTGGGATTGCGAACTGCCAAGCCAATGCCCAAGGCTCCGCTGCGGCGGGTACGGCTACGCTGGGGAGCTTCGGCTGCTTTATCTCCACGAACGGCAACTCGGTCCTGGTTCCTCCAGCCCTGGGGAGCTTCGGCAACATGGGTCGCAACATCTTCCGCGATTCAGGGTTCAACGACCTGGACTTGTCGATCTTCAAGAACTTCACGATCAAGGAGCGGTATGGCTTCCAGTTCCGCTGGGAAGTCTTCAACGTCCTCAATCATCCCATCGCCGCCAACCCCTATGGCTCAGCCAGCTTCGTCAATGGTGGAAACCAGTTCCAAGGGGGCGGCCCGCTCGGCTATGCGGGCGTGACGAACGACTTTGCCGCAGGCAATCCGCTCATCGGCTCGGGAAGCCAGCGCGTGATGCAGGTCGGACTGAAAATAACCTTCTAACCGGTTCGGCCGGTGCGAGGGAGAATCTGTCATCTCCCGGCGGGCTCCAAGTCGAGCCCGCTTCATTTCTCCGGGCGGGCTCCAAGTGGAGCCCGCGCCCTCGCACCGGCCAATAACCACAGACTCGGAAATTCCTTCTGTCAAACATACAGTCGAACCTGAGCGCCCGTTCAGTCTCCTGCTTCCCGTGCAGCATCGTAGGTCCCTGCGCCCGAAGGATCCCGTCTTCGGAAATCCTCGCCGAATTTGCTCTTCGCCGAACCGAGTTGTTGGTAGCAGGTCAGCAGGTAACTTCCGGCAGATAGGAAGTGCTTTAACTATGCCTTCAGAAAGTAGGCGAACAAGCGTAGGTGTGTCCTCCGTTAATTTACGCGGCGTCTGAAATTCAGTCGCTCGACGAGGGGCGCTTGCGAATATCAGTGAGGTGCTTACGAAGCGCGTCGACGATTTCCTGCCTACGGCCATCGTGGATGTCCTTGCTGAGTTCTTCAAGCGCGACGTGCACGACGTCGTGGTGATGGAGTTCTTTCGGCGCGACTTCATTGCTGAGCTCCAGCCAAATGCCGTGGAGCAAATCGATTTCCTTGTTGGTGAGCCGCGGGGCGTGCGGACCCAAGTAAAATATGTGTTCCTGTCCGGTTGGGGAGTAGATCTCGAGCGTCAGCTGAGGTCGCGGTTCAGGGAGCGTTTCCCAGGCCAGGCCCGCAATGCGAGCCTCATCCGCTATCGCTCGCCACGATGACATCCCCAGCGCAATTGTGGAGGACTGCAGATTTTGCGCTGCGCGCAGAATGCCGTCCCACTTCTCGGTGGCTGGAGCGACGGCCAGATGTACGGGCTTGCCACGCTTCTCGGCCAGACTCAGGGCGCGCGTAAACAATTCTTGTTCATTGACGCTGAACAGATCTTCCTGTGTAAGCTCCTGGCCGCCGGATCCGGCGCGGCCCAGAACTCGCAGGTGGAGTACATCCAAGTCCTGCTGCCGAGGATTCACGCGATCCAGAATCGCCGCCAGGTTATACATCGAGTTCGAATTGCGTATCATCACGAGAGCATTTCACGGGCGAACGTTC
>JAOAPW010000049.1 GCA_025463105.1 Candidatus Acidiferrum typicum
CCCAGTGGACATATTCAATCGCGCCGCTATCGATCGACGCTTGCGGCGCAATCATCATCTTGCCGCCGGTATACTTGCTGTTACTGAACGCCAGGAACAAGCAGCGGCGGTCGTCGCGCTCGCCATCGGCGCGTAACGGAAAAGGGCGGCGCCGAAGCCGGGCCAGCGACACCAGCACCCCCACCAGGTAGCCGAGTTCGCCCAGGCGTTTCAGATGACGATTGGTCAGCGTCGCAACGTCCGCGGCGAAACCAATGTTCAGAGTGTTGATGTAATAGAGCGAGCCGCCAGCGTGGTTTAAACGAATGACGTCACATGGGCGCCGTCGGCGCGTAAGAATCGCCTCGATGGCATAGTCAGACCCGCGTTCGGTGAAGTCGCGAAGAAAAGAATTCCCGGTTCCGAGAGGAAGGAATCCAAGCGCGGCGCGTCCATCCGTGGCAGCAGCGGGAAAAAGTCCGTTGACGATTTCGAAGCTTGTGCCGTCTCCTCCAACGGCGATGAAATTTCGATAACCTTCCACATAGGCGCCATTCGCAAGTATCGCGGCTTCACCGGGAGCGCGCGTTTCGCGAACTTCGAGAGCAAGGCCCGCGGAGCGGAGTCTTTCGAGCGCCGCCCGAGCAAGCTTCCCGCAGCGTCCGCCGCCCGCTGCTGGATTTACGATCGCGAAATAGCGCTCCTTCACAACGCAACCATCTCGCTACGGTCCAGTTGTTTGGCAATTTGTTCGGCGAGGACCACGCGCTTGATTTTCAGACCGGCATTGCGAGGGAAATCGCTATCCCAGATGACGTATCCCGCGATGCGCTTGTAATTCAAAAGCTGCCCGTTGCGGCGGGAAATTTCCGTGCGCAGCGCGCCGTCTGCCGTTTGCCCCGGCTCGGGATGAACCACCAGCACCAGCTGCTCGCCCGCCATCGTGTGTTGCGGCCAGATATAATTCGCCGCGAATACGGAGAACTCTTTCACGGGAATTCCCTCGAACGTGTTCTCGATATCCTCCGGATAAATATTCTTACCTTCCGGCGTCACGATCATGTTTTTCTTGCGACCGAAAAGCTGCAACTGTCCTTCTGCATCGATGCGGCCCAGATCGCCTGTCAGCAGCCAGCCATCAACGATGGTTTCGGCAGTCATTTCCGGATCATCGAGATAGCGGGACATCACCGTCTTGCTGCGCACGGTTACTTCGCCGATTCCGTCAGCGTCGGGCTCAAGAACGCGAATTTCCATTCCTTGCACTGGCCGGCCAACCGTGTCGGGGCGGAATGGCTTCAGGTCATTGATCGTGATTGCTGTGCACGCCTCCGTGCAGCCGTAGCCGTTGTAGATGGGAATGCCGAGGTCGTGAAAAAATTCCATCAATGCAGGCTCTGTGAAGGCTCCACCGACAAGCAGGGCGCGCAATTCACCGCCGAAAGCCTTGTGAATATCTTTCAGAAGCATCCGGCTGAGGCCAAGGCGCGGCTGCCGCTTCGTGAACGCTCGATTCACGCGCAGCAGCGCATTCAGGACACGCTGTTTCCCAGTCGGCAGTGCCGCAAATTTTTCTTTCAAGCCCTTCTGCAGATTTTTAAGAATCAGAGGCACCACCGCCATGTAAGTGATCTTGTATCGCGTAAAGGCCTCGCGAATGAATTCGGGACGCAAAGTCCGCAAGTGGATCACGGTGCCGCCGCCGGTGAACGGCATAATAAATCCACCCATGAAATCAATCGCGTGATTTGTCGGAATAATGCTCAGATAGCGCGCGCCGGGCCAGAACGGAAAAATCGGAGTCACTGCAGCGCACTGTTCGAGATAATTCGCGTGGGTCAGGACGCAGCCTTTCGGCCTGCCTCCCGTTCCCGACGAATAAACGATGCACGCGGTATCTTGTCGTGAGCGCGGCCGGAATTCAGGCGCGCGAGCGGCGTGGTATTCTTCCCACCGTAGCGCGCCTGCCAGATCGGCGTTCGCCGGCGCTTCCGTGACCAGGACCGTGCGCAGCTTATGCTCGCGAAACTGTTCGCCCTGCGTGATGGCGCGCCAGTGCGGATATTCCACGAACGACACTTGCGCTTTCGAGTGCGCCAGTAATTGCAGATGCTCGTCGGCCGAAAGTTTGTAATCAAGCGGTACCACTACGCCTCCGGCAAGAAAAACAGCATAGGCGGAGATCAGCCACTTCGGCTGATTGGTCATAATGATTGCGGCGCGCTCCCCGGGTCCGAAGCCCGAATCTTCGAGGGCAGCGGCCAGCGGCTCGGCGGCTTCGCGAAATTGCCGGTATGTCATTCGCGAACGTTCGCGCTCGCGGTCACCCTCGATCAGGCAGACTTCACTTGACCAACGATCGAGCGCGTCGCGCAACGCCGCGCCAAGTGAGTCGTATTTCTTCAAATCAAGCATAAAGGTATCTAAGATTGCCACAGAGGCACGGAGGCGCGGAGAAAAACATAATTATATGAGGAGCTCATCGGATAAATCGCTTTATTCCATCATGCACCAGTCGTGAGTTGAAGTTTATGAGGAGTCCCACTCGTTTACCAGTTACCTTCAAGTACGTAAGCACTTGCGCTTCAAACACGGGGTCTAACCTCTCCACACTTTTGATTTCCACGATCACACTATTTTCCACAATCAAATCGACACGATATTCCCCAATTGTCCTGTTTTTATAGACCACTGGAAAGATAATCTGCCTAGCGAAGTGCAGTCCGGAACTTCTAATTCGATTGCCAGAGCTGCTTCGTAGGTGCCTTCGAGCAGACCTGGTCCCAGTTGCCGATGCACTTCGATTGCGCAGCCGATAATTCTTTCCGTCAGGTTATTTATTTCTTCCATTTAAGCATGAAAACTGATTTGTGCGAGGAACGAGAAATAAGAACACTAAGACCAGTCAATCCCAATGGTTTTCT
>JAOAPW010000056.1 GCA_025463105.1 Candidatus Acidiferrum typicum
CCCCGCGCATCGCAGTGCTCGACAACAATCTCTACTTCCAATATGCGGTGCTCGCGCAAATGTACGATTGGAAAGCTGGCGGCAAGCAAGTGTTTCCTGTCCTGATTCCCCAGGACATGACGCCGGGAAGCATTTCGGTGGAATCGATTGGCCCGCAGCAAGTTGATAGCGCGAAGTATGAGACGCTGCGTGTGAGTTCTCCGGACCTGGAAATTCTTCTTTACCTGGACGCCGGTCACCGCTTGATGCGCGTCGACGTGCCTGCTTCTAAAGCCACGATCCAGCGCGAATAGTTCTGCCCGTATTTAGTAATTTTATAAAACACATTTGCAAAGAGCTAAATTCAAGACGCCCGTTTTCGCATTATGGCGTAGCTGTTGCCGCAGCACAGAAATCGGAGTCCGCGTGACATCTACGTGACCGAGATGTGTCGCACACGGTGCTCGGAATCCGTTGGCTGCCGGTGCCAGCCCTCACGGGCTGGGCTACGTTCTGTCGCGCCACCGGCGCTTCGGATCTCTTTGGGTCGGTTTGGAATCTTCCTACGGTGGTGCGCCGCTTCTAATTTACAACTCGTTCTTGGAAGTTTGTGGTATGTCAGGCGCAACGTAGCGCCGGAGGCGCGGAAGACTGTAGCCCAGCGCGGCAGCGTTGGGTAGGTGAGATAGAAAGTTGTCAGGCGCCGTAGGCGCGGCACATTCCTGTGATCGCGAATGATACGTCCGACAAGTTTTTGTCTGGCTGTTACACGGAGTTCGTTGAGTTGCTGGGCTTACCTGCCGCCGTTTAATTGACGGAGGGCCGCCGCGCTTTGCTGGCGAATGTAGTTGTTGGGATCGTTGCGCACGCGGTCGCGCAGAACAGCGACGAGGCTGGGATTCACTGCGCCGGACGAAATTCCCGCGGGGAGAGAGTTGACAAGATGATTGATGGCCTCGACGCGCACGCTGGGATTGTCGTCGTTTTGCAGCGCATCGATCATCGTCTGGTGGACCGTGGAATCCTGCTCAAAACCCTGTAGCGCCTGGAGAGCCTTGATGCGTACTCCGGGATACGGATCCGATAGCGCTGCGGCGCAGACCGCGTGCCGCACTTCGGTGTCCGCGCAACGTGTGCGCAGCACATCGAGCGAATCCATGCGCGCAGTCGCATCGAACCGATGTCCATTCGCCAAAACGAACGTCAGCGCGCGCTGCACGTCGGCGTCATCCGGCGGCCCCACGATATTCATCGGCGCTTGTGACATGAATTGCACTTGCACTGTCGGCGTGTGCGACCCGGACGGAGTGACCCAGGCGACATTGGCGCTCCCGGCGTTCTGCAGTTGTTGCTCAGTCACTTTCGGCTGGGTCGAAGCAGTCATCGCAGTGGGGGCCGTTGTGGTCACCACAGGAGCGACGCGCATTCGCTGGCCCGCCACGCCTGCCAAAAAGCTAACCACAACCAGCGCCGCCATGCTCATTGCTGGATGATAGACGAGCGTATCGCGAAGCACCGTCCACCAGGCCAGAGGCGAAAACACAGCACGCCAGCCCGGTTGTTTCGCCCGCGCCAGCTCGTCGTCAAGCGCCTCGGCCAGCTCGCTGCGGCATTGCGCGAGCAACAGGCCGGAACGGTCCAGCGAATCGGCGGGCTGGTCGAACGAAGCGATCTCCTGATGCAGACGGGCCTCGCGCGAAACCACGGCGGAGCAAATTGCACACTGTGATGTGTGAGCATTCACCGCTGTACGCGCTGAAGGATCCAGTTCGTCGCAGACAAAGAGGACGGCGAACTGCTCGATTTCATCGCAGCGGACCACAGCCTCACTGTTTGGTTGTTCGCTCACAACAATCCTTCCAGTTGGGCACGCAACTTACGCGTCGCGCGAAACAGCGAATTCTTCACCGTTTCCTCCGTTGTGCCAAGGACTTCACCAATCGCCCGCAATTTCAAGCCCTGGTAATGCTTCATCTCAAATACCATTCTTTCGCGCGGCGTCAATTGCTCGAGCGCCGTGGAGATCCGGCGGCCGATTTCCTTGCCCATCAGCCGTCGTTCGGGATTTGACGCCGCACCCTGTTCCTGCTGACGGTCGAAAAAGTCTCCGGCTGAATTTTCTCCCTGCGCCTGTAAAGCGAGTTCAGGCGCCTGATCTTCGGGGCGGCTACTTCTGCGGCGAAGCTGATCGAGGCAAACATTCGTAACGATGCGATAGATCCATGTATAGAAGCTGCACTCGAAACGGAAGCGGTGCAAATTCTTATAAACTTTCAGGAAAGCTTCCTGGTAAACATCGCGGGCATCTTCGGGTTTATGGAGAATATTCAGGGCGATTCGCAGGACGTCGCGATCGTAGCGGTGCACGAGTTCTTCAAACGCCTCGCGGTCACCCGACTGCGCGCGCTCAATCAGAACCCGGTCATCAGGCGCGGCCAAGGCTCGGCGTGACCGCCCGGTCAGAGAGTCTCCGGTGCGATCTGCGCAGCCGTCCGCAGTCCACGCCATTGTCATTCCATCAGCAGCCATTTGGTAGCATCCACTTCGCGCAGGGCTGGACTTCCGCTGGCGTTCACCCTATTAGACGCATGAAAGCCTCGAAAGGTAGCAGCCATTACGAAGCAGACCCTCCATTTTCGAGATACCGCAATCTATTGATAATGCAACTGTTAAGCATCATGGCTTCCCAGTGCGCATGTCCTCAGCGTGGTCAACATCCGGATCATCACACCTCCAATATCCCCAGTCAAGCTGACCCCTCCGGTTGTGGCTCAGTTTGGATCTGGGAAACGAACAGCTGCCAGCCCCAAAAAAGGGCGGCCTCTACAACCGCCGCAAACAATCATGGTTTTGTAGCGGCCTTTCCGTCCCGTGTTTTTCGGGACGGAGAGGGCACGCCCCTTTTTCAAACTGAGCCACAACTCACGCCATCAGAAAATTTTGGCGCCAATTCATTCATCTTCATTCAAATCGTAATTGCACAATGATATAAACGCACGGCGGACAATTGCGAAGACGGAGTTCCATTGAATCAGCTTCTGGTGAACGGATCGAAAATCAGCGCACGTAACGGCATCCGCAAATCCAAGTCAAAAA
>JAOAPW010000421.1 GCA_025463105.1 Candidatus Acidiferrum typicum
TCGCCGATATTTCCGGACGATGCGGTCTTTAGAATCGCATCAACCGCGGAATCAACCAGATTTTCCGGCAACACCAACTCCAACTTGATTTTCGGAAGGAGATCGACCGTATATTCACGGCCTCGATAAACTTCCGTGTGACCTTTCTGACGTCCATGGCCGCGCACATCGGTGATGGTCATTCCGCCGATGCCCAGCTCGGTACGTACTTCCTTCACGGCTTCAAATCTGGACGGCTGAATGATCGCTTCTAGTTTTGTCATCATATTTTCTTATCCTTCCTCCGGCGGGCGCCACGTTTCACTGTAAACGTTCAGCGTAAACGAAGAGCCCGCGCCCTCAATTTGCAGTAGTTGATTCCAATCCTTGTGTGCCTTGCCGCCTAATTTTTGGGCCGCCCTCTTGCGAGGGAAAAGAACATCGGGCGTCCTGAATCCGAGAAATCGGATTCAGGACGCCCTGATGTCTAATCGCCGTGCGCTGGTGCTGTTGCTTTCATGGGCGCCCCGGACGGTTGTTGATGTCCAGTCAAGCCCTTAGGCGATCCAAGCGCCGTGATGACATATTCGGGATAAGCCGAAATGCCGTGCTCGTGCAAATCGAGGCCGTAAAGCTCGCCCTCTTCCGAGACGCGAAGCAATCCGGTAGCGTTAACTGCAAGCATGACTACCATTGAGATCGCGAAGGTAGCCAAGGTGATGGATGCGCTGCCGATTGCCTGGGCAGTCAGTAATTGAGTACCGCCGCCGTAGAAGAGCCCCTTAAGCGGAGCCGAATTATCGGCTGCGATCGGACCAGTTGCACCGTACTTGCCAACGGCGAACAAACCAAGCGAGAGCGTTCCCCAGATCCCGCAAAAGCCGTGGACAGGAACGGCGCCAATGGGATCGTCAATGCGCAGCCATTCGAGCAATTCTACGCCGAGGACCACGAGGACTCCCGCGATGCCACCCAAAAGCACAGCGCCGGTTGGGCTGACCCAATAGCAAGGGCATGTAATCGCTACTAGCCCTGCCAGGAAGCCGTTGGTCGTGAAGCCTGCGTCCCACTTCTTGGTGTAGGAATAGGCCGCGAACATGGCCGTCAATCCCGCCGCGCATGCAGCGAGAGTCGTGTTGGCGGCAATTCGGCCGATACCTTCAAAGTCCATTGCGGAGAGCGTGCTGCCTGGATTGAATCCGTACCAGCCGAACCACAGGATCAATCCGCCGGAGACCGCGATCGTCAAATCGTGAGGCAGCATAGGAGCGCCGCCATCGCGTTTGAATGTGCGGCCGAGGCGAGGGCCGAGAACAATTGACCCTGCCAACGCGACCATGCCGCCGATGGTGTGGACTACGGTGGATCCTGCGAAGTCATGGAAGCCCATTCCCAGCGCGGGCCAGAAATGACCGTCACTTCCCATCAACGCCAGCCAGCCGTCCGGACCCCATGCCCAGTGACCGATGATTGGGTAGATGAAGCCCGAAACCGCAAGACTGTAGATCAAGTCGCCAACGAACCCGGTGCGTCCGATCATTGCGCCCGAGGTGATCGTTGAGCAGGTATCCGCGAATGCGAATTGGAAAATCCAGACTGCCAGGAACGCTACGCCAGTTGTTTCATAGGTTGCCGGAGCATTTTGCAGGAAGAACCAGTGATAGCCGATGAAACCATTGCCGTGGCTGAACATGAAGGCGAAGCCGATGGCGTAAAACAGAATGCCGCAGAGACAAGTGTCAACGACGCATTCCATTAATACGTTCACAGTTTCGCGCGAGCGGCAGAAGCCGGCTTCGAGCATCGTGAATCCGACTTGCATCCCGAACACAAGAAACGCGGCGACGAGTGTCCATACTGTGTTGATCGGATTAACGATGTCATTCCCCTTCAACTCCGGATCCGCGGCAAAGGCGTGACCGCCAATAAAGATGGACGTGGCGCCGATAACCAGCAGGACCAGCGCTACGCCGATTCCTTTGCCTGCGAGCAAAAGCTTGCCGTAGCGGCGCCATTCGGGATTCCGAAGCCGCACAGCAAGCCGTGATAACTTTTGAGAGAACGACAACTTTTTTCCATATTTGGGAATTTCAGACATTTCCACTCTCCTTTTATGAATGAGAAATCGTTGTTTTTACAATTAGATACCTGATACCCGATCTTCAGAACCAACCCGAGAGAGCAGCAAAACAGCACCGCCGACGAATAACCCAGCCCGCTCCCTGAAACGGTGCTGGATTGCACCAACCGGCGCCCTAAAAACCGGGAACCTTGCCGGCGTTTCCTGCTGACCGCCATCAAGATTTCCTCGGTTTCCATGGTGTCCCCCTCATCAGAAACTCATCGCACATTCTTCCGCCCGCAACGCCTCCAGGGTTCCGTCTTCCAGCCAGAAGTGGAGTCCCAGCAACTTTGCTCGCATAGCTACGGAAGCAACGTATCTGGAAAGCTGTTGTTCTCTCGTTACCGTGCCCGCGATGATCAAGTCGTGTTCTCCGGCGACCGATTCTCGAAACGCTCGAAGCGATGCGGTGTTAACCCCGGGCAGAGTGCGGAACAATAAATCCCGGATTGCCATGGCATCTTGAAGCGCTTGGGTTGACACGTTCAGATCACTTGAGCGCCGTGATATGTCCCGGTCCCATTCATCGGCGGCTCGCGAAACCCAATCGCACTCCACGGCGTTACCCCCTAATTCAAACCGCAGCAGCCGGAGCGGCGCGCGGGAGAATTTCCCGAACCGCATCTGAATCCGTTGCGCGCGAATGAAGGAACCGATGTCGGACAATTGCCCCACCAAGCCCATGATTATTTCTTTCCTCGCTTAATTCCTTATTAATACCTGCCCGCGCGGCTCAAATACACCCTTCTCGCAAGAAATAATCCGAAGCGAATCACCAGCATTGCGAAAAGCCTAAGTCACGGCATCGCTCAAATGAGGACACCCGTGTGCTCTGCCCTTCCTGGCTAATGAATCAGCTCGTCCTGGAGCGTTATTGCAGTGGACACGACGTTGTGTCCAAGAGACTTTCAATCGCAGGTCTTCGATTCGACGTGGAATACGAAGATAAAACGAAAGCAACGGCAACCGAACTTTATGTAGCCCTTATGCAATCTTTATATTTTCTTTACGCAGTCTGGGGCTAGTGTGTCGTAAACGCAAACTCAAAAATTAGATACCTCGGATTGAAGAAACTAATTCCGACCCATCTGAATAGGTGATTCCGGGCATAGAAACGTTGCATTTTACTAGTTGGCAGGGTCGCTCTAGCATCGCAGCCCTCGGCAGGAATTCTGATGTGTTCAGTCAATTTGTAAGGAAAGTATAAGGATTTAAGACTAAAAGGAGAATACATGGCGGAGAATACTGGCGAAGTAAAAATGACACCAACCTTAGGATTGACCGGGTTGACGATGAACGCCATGGCGCTCATCGCTCCCGGTGCCTTCCTTTGGCTTACGTTCTTCATTCAGGCAACGACAGGCACGACAGGGCCGTCAATGTGGCTCGGCATTTTTCTCGCCTTGCTGCTCTGTCTGGCGACGGCAGTCGCCTATGCGGAGTTGTCGAAGCTCTACCCGGGACCTGGCAGTTCGTATTTTTTTGCGGAGCAGTCGTTCTTGAATCATGAAAAGGCCTGGAAGTACGCCCGGCTTTCGAAGTTCATCGTCGGCTGGGGCTCGCATCTTTATTACTGGATTTACCCCGGTGTGATGGTGGGCGTCACGGGGATCTTCGTCGGCTATGTAGCCGGCACGCTTTGGCCGAACTCTATGAGCGCCTCGAACCCCGGCCCGGTTTTCATGGGGCTGGTAGCGATTCTATTTTCTCTGGGTGTCGCTTACATCGCCCACAGAGGCGTGAATGGCTCAACGGGTGTGAACATTGCCATTAACGTCATTCAGATTTCCGCGCTCATCGTCTTCTCCGTGATGGCCTTGGGCTATCGCATGAATCATCCGCCGGGTAGCGTCGCCTGGCAGTTCGACTCAACTTCCGGTGAGGCCTACCCATATGAGTTCGCCACGACCAGTCAGGTGGTCAATGGAACGGCAACCGATGTAATCACCCGCGACGCCAACATGGTGCCGCAGCCCAAGCTTGACGCCAGTGGGAAGCCCGTTCCCTATCATATCGATTACCCCTACTATGATTCGACTGGCGCTTTTCAGTCTCACCCTAACGCGAAATCCGTAATCGCGCCCCACAAGTGGGGCTGGGTCTTTGTGCAGGCTACAGTCGCCATCCTGATCCTTGTGGGATTTGAATCCTGCACGGCACTTGGTGGCGAGGCGAAGAACGCCAAGCGGGATATCCCCATAGCAGTCATTCTCTCGCTTCTGATTCAAGGTGCTTTCTGCTACCTGTTCGAGTATTTCGCTACGTGCTACTTCCTGAATAGCGGATACACCATGGCGAGCGCGGCAGGCTCGGCGGCGCCGATCGGCGACATGATGATCATGACCGGCGATGCCTTGTTCGGCCAAGGGCACGGGCGAGCCTTCATGTTGATCGAAGCCGTAACCGTCTTTTTGGCGCTTATTGGCACAACGCTCTCCTGCCTCAATACAGGGGCGCGCGTGACCTACGCTATGGGCAAAGACAATGAGGTGCCGGAACACTTTGGGATGCTCCACGAGAAGAACCTAAGCCCCCACCGCGCCATCTGGACGCTGGCGATCATTTCCTGTTTCATCGGGGTCATTGCGGTATCGATGGCTTTTGGCGATGCCGCCGCTCCGCAGGACGCTACGATCCAGGCACTTCCGCATGGACTGCTCTCGAGTTTCGGGTACACGACCCATGACAAGATGGCAGCGCTACCGAATTCATTGCTCACGATCACGCTGGCATCCAACTTCGGTACGTTTATCCTCTACTGTTTAAGCTGTGTCATTTGCATGGTTGCCTATCACAACCACCCGAACTTCAACATGCTGAAACATTTCCTTATCCCGTTGTTCGGAGTCCTTGCAAACTTGGGGTGCATGGCGTTCTACTTAATCGGGCCATTTATGGGATATGGCACGGCAAAAGAGCCGCTGCTGGCCATAGGAATTGCCGCTGTCTGGGCGATCTATGGAGGGATTTACTTCATGCGATCCAGCAAACAAGCAGGACGGACAACACTGGTCACCAGTCGAACTTAGGGTGTACGATGGGAATAGTTCGATTGGCTAGGAAATTCGGACAGGCGATTTCGCCTGTCCGAATTTCTGTTTCAGGCTGAAAGCAAGCGTTCAAGAATCTGAGAGGAGTATTCTCCGGCGGGACCGCCGTGGCCCGACTCGGGGCAACTTTCCAGCCTCGCCTTATGCTTGATCTAGAGTTTGTAGAAAGAACTGACGACGGACGAGTCCGCGGTCATAACGAGGACTATCTTGGGTACGCGGCGCCTGCTGCGCCCGCCCGGGTGCGATCGCATGGCTGGCTTTTTGCTCTGGCCGATGGAGTAGGCGGGCACCAGAAGGGCGAAGTCGCTTCGCGAGCAGCGATCGAGAGCATGCTCGCGGGATTCCAAGGCTCTCCCGGCGGAGAATCACACAGCGCGTTGCTGCCCCGGTTGGTTCAGAAAGCGAACGCGCATGTTTTTGAAACTGCCGTAGCCGGCGGCAGGGAGTGCGCAGGCATGGCTACAACCATGGTGGCTTGCGCGTTGCGATTCGATCGCGTGACGGTCGCGCATGTTGGCGATTCGCGATGTTATTTAATTCGTGGCGATAAAGCGGCACAAATTACTCGCGATCATACGATTGCGAACGAGCAGGTCCGCATGGGGCTGGTTTCCTCGCAGGAAGCGGGCGAGAGTTCAACGCGGCACATCCTCAGCAGGTCGCTGGGTACCGAGATGGTGGTGAATGTGGAGACCAACGATCATCAATTATTCCCCGGCGACGTTCTACTGCAGTGCTCTGATGGATTGCACAATTCGGTGGAAGCCTCTGAAATAGCTGCGCTGTGCAGCCACGGACTGGACCTGCTTGGTGCAGCGGAAAAACTGGTGACGCTTGCCAATGAGCGGGACGGAAGCGATAATATCAGCGTTCAACTGATACGCGTGCGCGACGTCGAACGGATGGGAATGTACCGCGGAAGGCCGTACAAGCTGTACTGAGGCGGATTTATTCGCCGCTGCTCCCTGACTGCGTGCCGGCGGACTCGATATAGAGCCCGCATCGATATAAAGGCGGGCTCCAAGTAGAGCCCGCATCGATATGAAGGCGGGCTCCAAGTAGAGCCCGCACCCGGCCCGATTCTCTCCATGAATTCACTCCATCCCGGCGATCAACTCGACCATTACCGCATCGACAGCTTAGTCGCCCGAAGCGGCATGGCCACAATTTACCGCGGCATCGACACGCGCACGGGCCGCGCGGTGGCCATCAAACTTCCGCATCCGGAAATGGAAGGCGACCCGATCTTCTTCGACCGTTTTAATCGCGAAGAGGAAATCGGCAAGAAACTGGATCATCCCGGCGTCGTAAAAGTGCTGAACGATGAAGAACGCAGCCGGCGCTACATGGTTCTGGAATGGGTGGATGGACGGTTGTTGCGCCAGATCCTGAATGACGTAAAAATATTTCCGCCGGATCGCGCGATCAAAATCACCGTCGGCATCTGCGAGGCATTGGACTACATTCACAGCCAGGGCGTCGTGCACCGCGATCTGAAACCTGAAAACATTATGGTGGACGCGGAAGATCGCACCAAACTCATTGACTTCGGAATAGCCGCCAATGCGGGATCCCGCCGCCTGACTTTTGCCAAGCTGACCGAAGCCATGGGGACGCCGGATTATATTTCTCCGGAGCAAGTGAAGGGGAAACGCGGCGATGCACGGAGCGACATTTACGCTCTTGGAATCATGTTTTACGAAATGCTGACGGGCAAAGTGCCGTTCGTTGGCCCGAATCCATTCGTGATCATGAACGAGCGGTTGATAAATCACCCGATCCCCCCTCGCGAAGTGAATCCGGCGGTCCCGCTCGAATTGCAGGAAATTATTTATCGGGCGCTTGAGCGCGATCCTAAAAAACGTTATCAGAGCGCGCATGAGTTTGCCCTGGACCTCCAACACCCGGAAAAAGTGGGCGTGGCGGACCGCGACGAACTGCGAGATTGGAGACAGAGACGTTCGCCGGTATTGCGGAGAGTTCTCTTCTACATCATGCTGGCGTTGATTCCTGTTGCCGTCTTCGGCGTCATGCTTTATGTGGCGCGGCACAAATAGTTTCGCGAAAAATGAAATTGTATGGATGCGCCTTCAGCCTGCATCCATATGGATCAGCAAATGATACGTCTGGGCACTTCAGCGTTCACGGCCGCGGGATGGGAGGGCTCGTTCTATCCCGCCGGCGTGAAGCCCGCTGATTATCTTTCGCACTACGCGACGCGCTTCGACTCGGTCGAATTGGATAACACGTTTTATCGTGCTCCCGCGAAAAGCGTGGTCGAAGGATGGGCGAGAAAAACCCCCGAAGGCTTCGTATTTGCAGCGAAGATTCTCCAGGTCATCACGCATGAAAAAATGCTTGTGGATTGCGATGCGGAATTCACCCAATTCATTGAAACAATGGATTTGCTCGGAAAGAAATTAGGCCCGCTCCTTTTCCAATTTGGTTACTTCAATAGGAGCGTGTTTCCCGGCGTGAATGATTTCCTGGCACGTCTTCGTCCGTTTCTGAGAAAGTTGCCGAAAGACCATAAATTTGCCGTGGAAATCAGGAACAAGAATTGGCTCGTGCCGCAATTTGCTGACGCGCTGCGCGAGAGTGGTG
>JAOAPW010000428.1 GCA_025463105.1 Candidatus Acidiferrum typicum
TTCTTGTATAACCCGCAGCCTGTGTATCCGATGGACTGGAATGGCTGGGGGCCGCGTGTTTCGATCGACTATGCGGTTGGCAAGCACACGATCTTGCTCGCAGGCGGTGCCATCACGACAATCCTGCCGAACTTGTGGCAGGACAATTTTGTCACCGGAGGATTTCCGCTAGTTTTCGCGCCCGTGGTTACGGCCTTGCCCGATGTCCCCGTGCCGTTTCACAGCGAAGTCGTTCCGTTGACGCTGCCGGCGCCTTACACCACGCAAGGACAGCTTCTCTTCGCCTCCGGAAGCAGCGCGAACGTGCCCGCGAACACACCCATTGATTTGCAACGGTTTCAGAACGACCTTGCAGCGGTGACGCCCGGACATGAGGTGCAGTTGTTTACGGCCGGGGTGATCGACAGGAATTTTCGCAATGGATACATCGGCACATACGCGGCCGGAGTCGATCATGACTTTGGCAGCGTGAAAGTCAGCGCCGCGTATGTGGCGACCGCGGGTGTTCATCTCGCAACCGTTTTTTCGCCGAACAGTTACAACGGCGCCGATCCGGCGTTCGCGCCGTTTACCCAGTTCAATGCAGCGGGTCATACGACCGGCGGTTTCGGCCCCGAGCTGGTGATGACCACCGGCTCGCATTCCAGCTATCACGCACTGCAAACCAGCTTGAGTCAAAGCCGGTCGCGCATCGGGCTGAGTTTCCAGGCGAGCTACACGTTCTCCAAGTCGATCGACGACACCAGTGCGGTGCTCGGCGGGTTGCCCTCGAATGCCGGCGTGATTTTGCAAACGCTCCCGCAAAATCCTTGGGATCCGGAGGCGGAGAAGGGCGCCTCTACGTTTGATGTGAGGCACGTCTTTGCGCTGAGCTTGTTTCAGCCGTTGCCATTTGATCGTGTGAGTTTTCTGCGGCCATTGAGCCGCAAAGTTACCGGCGGCTGGCAAATCCTGACTATCACGACCGTTACAAGCGGTCCGCCGTTCAGCGTCTACTCGGGCGTGCAGCAAACTGGGGCGGGAGCCGGGGGAACGGATCGGCCAGATCTGATTGCGTCGCCAAACTTCTCGACCAGCCGCGCTATCCGCGAAGATTACTTTGGGCTAGGCGCCAACAATAGCTCGTTGTTTTTCGTTCCGATCAACGTTCCCGGGGGGACAGGACCTACCCGCGGCCGCTTTGGCACCTTGGGGCGCGACACGTTCCGGGGTCCCGGCTATCGGAACTTTGACATTGCATTGATCAAGGACACGCCGTTCGGGCGCCGGGGAAACGGCGAGTTGGGGATCGTTGAATTTCGCGCGGAGTTCTTCAATATTTTCAACATTGTGAATTTCGGATTGCCGTCGAACATTGTGCGCGGCAGCGGCTTTGGAATTATCAGCAAGACGGCGGGTTCGTCCAGGCAGATTCAGTTCTCGCTTAAGTTGGTTTATTGAAGCTCATCCGCCCGACAAATCCTCTTTTGGAGCACGCGTTGCGTAGGCTTCGTCGGCATCGTTGATACTGACGATTATCGGCGCTTGCCTTTGCCTGGCAGGCTCGATAAATGGATCACAATCTTCGTGTGCGCGTAAGTTTCCGAACCACTGACGGGAATTTGCAGCAAGAGCATTGTGCCTTCGGGCTTTTTCTTGAGCTCGGCGCCTTCGACGCGCTCGACCTGCGCTCCGTTCCACAGTTTCAATCTGTATTGCGCGCCAGTGGATCCGGAAACGTCGAGCGTGAGCTGGTCATGCGACGATGACCACGTTTCCGAGAGTATGCGGACGCCGGTGCTTGCGCCGCCGAGCGCTGGCAACGCTGTCGTTGCGGTGACTGCGAAATCGTTCGTGACGAAGATACGAAGAGAGTTTTGGCCGTCGGAAACTGGGAATCGCACGAATACGTGCTGATCTTCGTCGTTGGTTTCCACTCGGAAGGGAAGCGGCTTGCCGTTCAGCTCGGCTTTTTGTACTTTTGCGCGCAAGCTGATGGACGGGCGGAATTCGATATTGGACTCGCCGGTGCCCGCAGTGTGTTCAGCTTCCAGGAAGATTCCTTCCGCGGTCTTCGTGAATTGCAACTTTAGTTTGGTTTCACCGACGCGCAGATTCTCAATGCCTAGCGAATTCCAGTCCGCAGGCAGGTGCGGAGCAAAGGTAAGCGTTGCAGCTTTCGCGTCGGTCGAGAGTCCGAACATGCCGCGGAGGAGCGGGCTTACCACCATTGCTGCGGACCAGATTTGGTGCGGCGAACTCGTGGAGAGCGGCTGATAGTAGTCGCCGGAGAGAACTTCGGTGGCGTGGCCCAGCGAGCCGTCCAGCGCAAGCAGCGCGTTGGCACGAAGATTCTCATAGGCCGGTTGCGGACGGTGATAGCGATACTCGCCGACACTGGCCCAGCCGGTGAACAGCGGCCAGACGGAGCCGTAGTGGTATCCGCCGCCGCTGAATTTTGGGGAATGGGCGGAGATGATGCGCATGCCCCAGTCGGTCTGGTGGTCGACGTCGGCAAGTTGCGTGATCATGGCGCTGGTTTTTTTCTGGTCGGGCAAGCCGAACCACATCGGGACCGTCGCGAGCACGCTGGGTTCGTCTACCGGCTTGCCGTCCGTCCCAAGAGCAAAGGCGTAACGGTGCTTATCGCGCAGCCAAAATGCGTCATTCAGCTTTTTGGCTTGTTTTTCGAAGTCTTGGGCAAGTTCAGTTGCGCGCGCATCCTGGCCGGTCTGACGCGCAAGGTTGGAGAGAGCGCGCAACGCCTCAACGCCCAGCCCGCTATGATAGAACTCGGATTCCACCGGCAGCAGCGGTCCGCCTTCCACCCACCCGTGGCCGATGCCAAAATTCTTAGGGAAGCCTTGCTCGTCATAAGTGGAGCGGAGGAACTGGTACGCCTTCCAGACGCTGTCCCACTTTTCTTTTGCGAAGGCAACGTCTCCGCTTTCGGTCACATAGTCGTTCATGGCGATGATGTAGAGTGGAGTTGCGTCCGCAGAGGCGTAGCCGTAAGGAAAATCCTTGAACCAGGGAACAAAGCTCGCAGCCTGCGCGATTTCGTGTGGCATCTTGCCATCTTCGCGCTGGTATTTGCTGATGAACTGCAACGCCGTGCGCGTGGTGGAGAAATCGCCCGCGGCATCAAGCGCGAGTGACGTCCACAGGGAATCTCGCCCGAAGAACCAGGCGAATCCGGGACGCTGGCTTTCACCCGAGGTGCGATAGCCGGCGACCAAACCGGTGCCAAGGAACGGATTGTTCACAATCCCTTGCACCATGCTCACGCGCGACCAATCGTAGGCTTGTTGTATTTGCGCGTCCGGCAGTTCGACGCTGACCGTATCGTTCAGATATTTCTTGTAGTATTCCGCCGAAGCGCGCAAGAGGTCCGCATAGCCAGCAGCTAACCTCTTGTAAGTTGCTTCGGCCTGCAGCCGGCCATCGAGCGAGGCGGTGATAACAATGAGCTTGGTGTCTTTGCCTTTGTTTGTCACACGCAGCCGAAAGGAATTCACCGGCGACTCAGAGTAATTCGTCTGGTACTCACGCCGGTCTTCGGTTGCAGTAGGCGAGCCCACGAACCCGACGAATTTCCGCGTTTCTTCGCCGAGATAGAACGCCCGCTGGTCTTTGTCCCAAAAGGAGTAAGTGCCGCCAAGCGCGCCTGGCCACTCGAGTTGAAAATCACGCAGGAAGCTGGCTTCGATCTCCAATGGGAACTCGGTTTCGACCTCAAGCGAAATAACTGCGCCGGGCTCGCTTACGGGCACGAAGAACGTTTCGCGAACGGAGAAAGTGTCGCCGGCGTACACGATAGTGCTGGACTCCGGCCGCGTGATGACAGTGCGCGCGAGACTTTCGGCGGGTAAGATGCGTCCTTCCGTGTGAAATTGCAGGCGAAACTCGCGCAACAGTTTGAGCGGATACACCCAAGCTTCCATCCGGCCTGCTTCATTGCCCAGAAGACCGGCGCGCGTACCCACTGCGCACAGAAATTCCCACGGCCGCACGGGCCGTGATAACTCCAGCGAGTGTGCATGTTGTTGCGCCGGCGTGGCTGATAAAGTTGGCCGAATCAGCGAAGCGAATAGCAGGCACAGCAAATAGCAGGTTCGGCGCGTGGGAAATAGCTCGGTGGTCATGCTCTTTGGCGCTGCGAGACCGGAAAACTTTTCAGTTAACGCTTTGGGATTACAGAATCGCGACGCGCTTACGTTAAGATTGAGGCGCGGATTTTAGCACGCCCAGTGCGGGAAGGTATCACGTTTGTTCTCTTCGCGGCGGAGATTCCTACAATCGCTAAGTCGTTCGGCGTTGGTATTCTCGCTAGAGAATGTTCTCGCGATGATTCGGCCCGCATGGGGAAGGCGCGGGCAATCTTCCGGTTCGCAGTCCCCGCATTCTGTCACTACACAAAAATCCGCACCGGAGTCTTCCAGCGGGTTGGACGTGAGTTTCGTCAACGTGGCCCGGGAATCCGGGCTCAACGTCAAAACGATTTTCGGTGGAGAGCACAAGAATAAGTATCTGCTGGAGACGACCGGCTGTGGGGTGGCTTTCTACGATTACGACAACGACGGCTGGCTAGATATTTTTCTGGTGAATGGCACTCGACTCGAAGGCTTTCCCGCCGGGCAAGCTCCTTCATCCCACCTGTTCAAAAATAATCGCGACGGCACGTTCACGGACGTCACCGCGCAGGCCGGCCTGCTGCATTCCGGGTGGGGTCAGGGCGTCTGCATCGGGGATTACGACAACGACGGCCACGAAGATTTGTTCGTCACCTATTTCGGTAAAAATGTTTTGTATCACAACAATGGCAACGGCACGTTCGCCGACGTGACGGAAAAAGCGGGAGTAGGGGGAAACGGGAAGCGCTGGAATACGGGCTGCGCGTTTCTCGATTATGACCGCGATGGCCACTTGGATCTCTTTGTCGCCAACTACATCGACCTGAATCTCGCCACCGCGCCGGTTCCGGAGTCCGGCCCGTGTCTTTACAAAGGCGTGATGGTGGCATGCGGTCCGCCGGGATTGAACGGCGGCAAAAACATTTTGTACCGCAACAATGGTAATGGGACGTTTACAGACGTCACGGAACAGGCCGGCATTCTCGAAGCGAATGGCACGTACGGTCTTGGCGTGCTCACCGCCGACTTCGATAACGACGGCTGGCCGGATATTTACGTGGCCAACGATTCCACGGCCAGCGCGCTTTACCAGAACAAAAAAAACGGAAAGTTTGTAGACATCGCCATGGAAGCGGGTTGCGCGCTCAGCGCCGACGGCAAGCCGCAGGCAGGAATGGGCATCTCTGCCGCCGATTACGATCTCGACGGGAACCTGGACATCGTCAAGACGAATTTCGCGGGAGACACGCCGTCGCTCTACCACAACATCGGTGGCGCCACCTTCGAGGATGCGACCTTCGCCGCCGGACTCGGGCGTCACACGCAATTTCTCGGCTGGGGCTGCGGGTTTTTCGCTATGGACAACGACGGCTGGCCGGACATTCTGATTTGCAACGGTCACGTCTACCCGGAAGTGGAGCAGCTCAAAACGGAAGCCGGCTACCCGCAGCAGAAGCTACTGTACAAAAACCAGCGCAACGGTCACTTCGATGATGTATCAATGCAGGCCGGCCCGGGTATCACGGTTCCCGTCGCTTCACGGGGCTGCGCCTTCGGCGACTTCGACAATGACGGCGACATCGACGTGGTCGTGAATACGGTGAACGATTATCCGCAGTTGCTACGCTGCGATTCCGCGAGCGGCCATAACTGGATCAAGGTGCGCACCATCGGCACCAAATCCAATCGCAGCGGCATCGGCGCGCGATTGCGCTGCGTCACGCATCCGCCGGATGAGCCGAAGCCGCACCAGCAGATTGACGAGGTGCGCAGCGGCGGCAGCTATATTTCGCAAAATGATTTGCGCGTTCACTTCGGCTTGGGTAAAGCAGAGAAGGTCGACGTCTTGGAGATTCGCTGGCCTAGCGGGCAAATCGATACGTTGAAGGACGTGAAGCCCAATCAGTTGATTTATGTCAAAGAAGGCGAAGGCATTGTGCGATCGGTGCGCTTTGACGAAAAGCAGGAAAAAGCGAAAGCGAAGAGATGAGCAACGGCAGATGAGGTCGTGAGCA
>JAOAPW010000464.1 GCA_025463105.1 Candidatus Acidiferrum typicum
GCGTGTCGAATTCCGACCAACCGTGGTGTGCTTCGGCCGCATGTGACATCAAGAAAAAGCTGAATGATGCCGCCAGAATAGCTAATGAGGTGTTTTTCATTTTCCTTCTCCATCAACCACCTGGGTCGCTGTCAACGCAGCCTCAGGCTGGCCCATCGTCAACCCACCGATCGAGATCCCGAACATACTTACGCCCATTGAATCTATAAGTGGGAATGGTGACCACCAGATAAGACTTGCCAACAAGGGGGTTACCGTTCTGGTCGTTCTCGTCCCTGGCTGTCGCGATCACCCAGACATCAAAGTTGCGGTTGGGGTTGTCGGAAGCGGGTATGAAAAGGCCCGACGCGCTTACCCTGCCAACGAAATCCGAGTTGCTGCCCTCGGGCGCGTGAAACACCTGAAACGACCATGTGGCGTCGACCGGGCCCAGTTCCACGTCGTCAGCGGTGTGCAGCTTGCCGTCCGCGCCGCGTTGGTATCCGATCGCTTCGAACTGCAGATAACCGCGGGGGTGTGTACTATCCCCAAACGCGGCCACGGCCGATTCCGGCGTAACTTTTACATAGTCGATGCGATCGTATACCGCAATCGCGCCGGACAGGACAGAACGCCGGAACGCAACGCCGCGTTTGCCCAGTCGGGCATCGGCGGCCACATCTACTTCGGCTACGATCTCGGCTGAAGTGTTGGAAACAATGCCGCGCACGATCACGCCCGGCCCGAAGTCCAGATCGCGGGATGCCACCTGGGCGGGGAAATTGTTCCCAATCACACGAACGCGGTTGGCTCGCGAACCCGCCTTCAAGGAGGCCCGATCGATGGCAAGCAGCGTTGCATCGGAAGAGGCTCGCTGAAGTTGCACATCGAAGCCGAATTCCTGGTACTGCCCCCAGAACCAGCGGCCCTCGGCCCTCGAATGATCCGGGGCAATCCACAGCACTTCGCGTGCTTCGCTTGAATGATCATCCGGGACGGAACTTGCGGGATCGCCACCCTTGGACCGCCCGCGCCAGGCATAGCCTCCATATACCACACTGCGCCCCGTACGCAGCGTTCTGGATCCATCTCGAATGGATGTCAGATTCACACGTGTAGTAAATTCGTCGTCGCCGGCCCGATCCACCTGCATATCTCCGTAGTACTTGCCGCGGCCCGGCATCGAAGCGGTCACCAGCCAGCGCCCGGCCAGGTTCGGCAAGTTAGTACGCGCGCTCCAGGCTTCCCATTCAGGAGAATGAAGCGGAGCGATCTTGGCAAGATACGCGACGACTTCTGCGTTTGGCGAGAAGGCGTAGCGCGCCGAGTGTAAATCGACAAACTGCTTCCAATCCTCGAGCGAGCGCCGCCACGAGAGCGTCACGGCAAAGGCATGGCACTTCGCGCACGCCTTACCCGGATCACTGTCCGAAATGTTGCTTTCTTCATGAATCCGGCGCTCGGCGATGTGCCTGACGGGCATGGCTTCCTCGGGCGCCAGACCATGATCTGTACTGAGATATCTGGCGATGAGACGCCCCTCCTGCGCGGTGAGTGAAACGCCCTTCAGGAGAATCATTCGTTTCAGCGCATTTTGCCAGCCTTCAGGCGTAGTCCGTGCCCAGGAAATACGCTCCATATTTCCCTTCTCGTCGCGCGCGTGGCAGGTTCCGCATTTGGCGATCACGAGTGGATCGGTGACGGGAATGCCTTCTTCGTGTACGGCCCCGGCCGCCTCGGTTGTGGGGACTTTGTGCAGACTTTCCTGGGTTTGACTCAGCGCCCGGCTGGCCTGGCCCGAGACGCTACCGGCAAAGAAAGCACAGAAGACGAGGATACTCGCCAAGCGACGCAATGAACTAAAACGCCACACGAATCGGTTTACATCGCGTTGATATATCAACTTCATTATTTATCTGTCACCCTGCGTCTCTTCCGAAACGCACCACGCAAACGAATACATGAATTTCGAGTGAAGCGCTTGATTCAGGAAATAAGTCTATGAACGTGGTAGACGGGACTTACGGGGTCGAAAGGGCACGCATGACAGGGGGCCCTGTCAGTGAGAATACTCCCACCATACTTCTTGAGCAACCCATAATTAATGAGAACGCAAGAATTCACGTTCCCTGTACTTGGTTGGAAAATAAAACCCGGGTGTCGCTACCAAACTAAAAAATGCAAAACAAGTGTACGTTGAGATCACCGCCGGCCATTTCTTTCCCAAGCGCCAGCTATTTCTTTCCCAGGTGGACGACGAGCCCCACCGACCCTTGTATGTTGTCCTGCCGCAGGCCCAAAAAGCGAGTCATGAGGTAGTCACCCTGCAATCGAATGCCAACCTTGCGGTTGATGTTGACGTCGACGCCTCCGCCCGAACTCATGGCAAATCTGAAGGCCGATGTAGAAATGCCCAGGTAGCCCTGGCTGGCGTGAATGGCCCCCAATTGCGCATGGACAAACGGGGTAAGTTTGTCGAAGCGGCGATATGTAAAAACAGGGCCATACGTGAACGTCTGGGCTGAGACATTCGTCCCGGAAACACTGCCCTGATAGGCGTTGACTTCAATCCTGCCGCCAAACCAGCTATTCAAATTTTCCGTTAACGACGCTGCGCCGCCGTTCAGGTGAAAGCTGGAACCCCGGAGGTCAGCTTTCAAGTACGAATAACCGCCCGAGATGTCCCACTCTGGAGTCTCCTGCGCCTGCAGCGTCGGACAAGAAAGGACAATCAGAACCGCAGGGATCAGCCACGCATATCGTCTCATTGAGTTCATCTCCATATAAGTTACTTAGTGTAAGCGGCCGCATAAATCTTTCGAAAGAATGCAAAAGACAGATATCGCTTAGTTCACGATTAACGTCAGCGTTGTAGAGTGCGTCACCGACCCCGACGTCGCTGTCACGACGACCTGAGATGTACCCGCCGGTGTTCCCGCAGGCACTCCGGACGGATTACCGCCGCAAGCCGATGCGAGCAGCAGAGATACGATCGCAAGGCCAAACGCTCCCGTTGCCGGACGGAATCGCATCCTGCCGAGAATCATCATGCTCAGGAAAACGATGAAGGCCGGCAATAGTACGACAACGAAATGATTCCCAGGGAACCCGAATTTTCTGAAATTCATGGGCACAAACGTTCGCTCTGCCGTCGTGATCGTGACTGTAATTATAGACGGGCCCCCGCCGACCGGAACCGGATTGGCCGAAGCTAAACATGCGGCTCCGCGCGGCAAGCCACTGCAACTTAAAGTGACCGATTGCGAAAATCCAGTCCCAGGGGTAATCGTAACCGGGAACTTGGCCGAGTGGCCCGCGGAAACTGTAGCAGTGGGTTGAGATGTAGTAATCGTGAAATCGGAATTTTGTTGGGGACTTGTGCTGCCCGTCACATTGACCACGACGGAGGAGATCGAATTGTTGATCGTTATCACCGCTTTTCGAATTCCCGCTCCTGTAGGAGTGAATGTGACATCGAAGGTACATTGGCCACTCTGAGGCAATGACGTGATGCAAATGTTGTTTGTGACGGCATAATCCCCTGATTGCGGGCCCGAGATGACGATGCTCGTAATCGTTACCGGCGTATCGCCGTTCGTGATCGTCAGGGTTTGCGGCGCGCTTGTTGTTCCCTGGTTCTGCGCCAAAAAGACCAAGCTGCCAGGATTAACCGCAAGCCCGTGTTGAATGGTCACCTTCGAGATGTAGGCGTCGCAGTTACCGGCGGAAGCCTTTTGAAGTGCATTCGAAACCGGAAAATCTGGCGAACATGTCTGGCCAGTCACATAGGCCGAACCGGCGGTATCGACGGCGATGCCACCCGCGCCTTCCGTGTTCGTGCCACCAAGGTAGCTCGAGTAAACAAGGGTTGTGCCGGTCGGATTCAGTTCCGTTACGAAGGCGTCCGCATTGCCTCCACCGTAGGTGGGCTGAAACGCGGTGTCGGCGATGATCGGGAATCCTATCGCTAGGGGATCGGAAGGGGTAGCTGCTGCGGAAACTGTTGATCCGGTCACGTAGGCATTTCCGCTTCCATCGACGGCAATTCCGGCGGCGGAGTCCGCTTTCGAGCCACCGAGGTACGTGAAGTAGATGACACCTGCGGTGCCAGGCACTGCTGGATTCAATTTTGCTGCGAAAGCATCACCATTCCCGCTATTTAATTTTGCAAATCCCGCAGCCGACGGGAAGAGATTGTTCGAAATCGCGCCGCCGGCGACATATACATTTCCATTAGCGTCCAGTGCCACACCATTGGCGTGATCCAATTCGGCGCCACCAATGAAAGTAGAGTAGCCCAATGTCTGAGGGAGGTTGGTGTTGACTTCGGTTACAAAAGCATCGCCCGCTCCCCCATAATTGGTTTGAGCTGCCCCTGGGGTCACAGGAAAATCTGCGGAGTGCGTAACGCCTACCACGAATGCATTCCCAGCATTATCTACCGAAATGCCGGGGCCAGAATCATCACTAATGCCACCGAGATAGGTGGAATACTCGATGGTGGTGCCGGTCGCACTGATTTTCGTCACGAACGCATCGGTGGTCCCACCGCCGAAAGGAATAGTGTTGGTGCGGGGGCAATCGGGGGGGCCGGTGGCTGGCGCAGTGATGGTCACAGTAGGCGTGAAATTCGCCTCCCCATCACCGGTCACATAAGCGGCTTCATTCTGGTCAACCGCAATTGCCAACCCTCGCACATGCTCGTATTCGCCGAGAAAACCCGAGTACAAGATTTCCGATCCCGCAGGATTGAGCTTGGTCACGAAGGCATTCGAGACAATCAATCCGCCGGTATTCCAGGACGCACCGCACTTCCCGTCGCCACCGCAAACTGGGTTGAACGAATCGAACGTGACTGGGAAATCAAATGAGTGAGTCGTGCCGGTCACATAGGCGTCTCCAGCAGCATCGACGGCGATTCCGTTCGCGACGTCGTCGAACCTGCCGCCAAGGAAAGTGGAATAAAGAAGCGTGGAGCCGTCCGCGCTGATCTTGGCCACGAACGCATCCTGGGGATGGTCCTCCGAACTCATTGGTAGCTTGTGCACCGTCGGAAAATCAGCAGAGAAAGTGCCGCCGGCAATAAAAGCCGTACCGTCCTGCGCCACCGCGATGGCGTTTCCAACATCGATCTCACTGCCTCCCAGATACGTCGAATAGGAAAGTACTGGATCGATGATGAGCTGCTCTCCCGCGTCGTAGCGAGCTAACTGAAACGAAACGCTCTGCGCAGTCTTCATCACGTAGCTGGCGGCGACTTCATGCTTTGCATCGCCGGATCCCTGATACGCGATGGGCTTGTGCAAACGCACATCGCCGGCGCCAACGTTGACGAGCAGGTCGCCGGCGGAATCGAAGCGCAGATTTTTCGCGCCTTGAAATTCGATCTGAATCACTTCGGGATTGGCGCCTGGAGCAACGACGAAGTCATATTCCAGCTGACGCTGATTACCATAATATATGATATCTATTCCATTATATATACTGCTCTCGGCAACCTTGCGGTAGTTGGGAACGTTGGTGCGCCATTTCGCAGGTGACTTCCCGAGAAAATAATTGCTCTTTCCTGGCAGTTCGTCCAACGCGGCGAAGGTGGGGCTTGCATTCGCGCCTACCATTTTCAAACGCAATGCCGCGGAACTGCCGGAGTGCGTGCCAAGCGCCAGTACGGTTTCGCGTGGGGTCAAGAAAAGCGCGTAGCCTTGCCCGCGTGCCAGGAATTTTGCGTCGCCGGCTGCTTCCGGAGCAGTGGGCTCAAAAGCGAGAGGGAGCTGCTCGTAATGATTGGTTGCCAGCGCGCGAGGCGCGGAGGAAGCCGCCAGGCCGGGCTGCCGGGCACTGTCGCTGATCCGGCGCATTGCCGGTCGGGTGCTTGCCGACCGCGTGCCGGTCGCTTGATACGCCGCTCCAAGAACAAGTACAGCGGCCAGGGAAAAGACCAAGCTACCAGCGATTCACCAGCCTAAGAGAAGCGTCCTTCTCACGGGTTCCCCCTGCAAGCTAAAATAGAAATGGCAAAATTGTTTCTCTGGGCCCAACTTTTATTAAAAAGAGGGGTCCACAGACTGCATTCCATGCATCTTCACAAAGCTATAGCAATCGCAGGCCCGTAGCCCAAGGGGACACTAAATCGCTGATTCTTATGAGATTGGACAGCACACCGATGCTTATATAAGCTTCACGGATAGGAAGTGCGATGCCAGATATGTGCAAAAGTTTGAATCGTAAGTTGTTGCACCGCAGGCTCGTTCGAGGAAGTAACTGAAAGACCAATAACTTGGCCATAAAAGATCAGATGACGACGTCCGAAACTTCGCTGAGGTGGACTTCGTATTAGAACGTGAGATTCCTTGGCGCCATTGATTCGGCGTACTGTATATTTCTTGTTTGTCCCCTGCGGGTCGTGCTGGTGATGTCCAAGATGGATAATCGGTGTTGAATCCGGGGCAGGGTGAACGAGCAAGGCAAAAAAGATGACGCGTAACCTGGCATATGCCGGGTACGTCCATTTATAAGGACTTAATCCGACGTTTGAATTCTAGGACGGATATGGCAATTTCTGACTCTGTGCAAGATAAAGCGCCGCAACCTCCATCTCAATACCGTCCTCCGGTTGAAGAGGCTAAAGCCCCGCGAAAACGGGGTTGGATTTGGGTTGTCGTACTGATCGTTTTGGCGGGCGGGGGATACTTTTACTACCGGTCGCGCGTTTCGGCGGAAAGTAAAGCGGCTCCGGCGCCAGGCGGTGGCAAGGGAGGAGCGGGGGCGGCAGTTGTATCAGTGGCGGTTGCACCAGCGCTGAAGCAAAACGTTCCGTACTATCTCTCCGGGCTTGGGTCGGTTACTCCCTTCAACACTGTCACCGTGAAAAGCCGAGTCGATGGGCAACTGGAGAAGGTCCATTTTACAGAGGGCCAGTTTGTTAAGGAAGGCGATCTGCTTGCAGAAATCGATCCCCGGACGTTCCAGGTGGCACTGGAGCAAATGCAGGGACAACTGGCTCGCGACCAGGCGCAACTCAACAACGCCCGAGTCGATTACGCAAGGTACGACCAGTTGCACAAAGAGGGTGTAGTTGCCGCGCAGCAGGCTGACACGCAAAACGCGATGGTAGGGCAGCTCGAGGGAGCTGTACGCGCCGATCAGGCGCAGATCGACAATCAAAAATTACTGCTGTCCTATTGCAGAATAACGGCGCCCTTGAGCGGGCGCGTCGGGCTGCGACTCACCGATCAGGGCAACATGATCCACGCATCGGATCCAAATGGACTTGTGGTCATCACCCAGGTACAGCCGATTGCTACGTTGTTTACGTTGCCCGAAGACAGTTTGCAGGAAGTGATCCAGCATATGAAACACGAGCAGTTGGCGATCGAAGCCTACAGCCGTGACGATCAAACCAAACTCGCGACCGGCAAGCTCTTAACGATCGATAACCAAATCGATCCCACCACCGGAACCGTGCGATTCAAGGGCGAATTCGACAATCGCGATCTCTCACTTTGGCCGAATCAGTTCGTCAATGTGCGGCTCATGCTGACAGTGCGAAAGGATGCCATCGTCATCCCGCTCGCTGCCATTCAACGAGGCGCGCAGGGAACCTATGTGTATACCGTCAAGAATGGCCATGCGAACATGCAGCCGGTGAAGGTCGACATGACGCAGGGCAATATTTCATTGATCGCGAGCGGAGTTGCTGAAGGCGATCAGGTCGTTGTCGATGGGCAGGACAGGTTGCAGTCGGGTGCGACAGTAGAGGCACACGGAGCCGGCCCGGGCGGCGCAAACAATTCGGCCGGCCCCGCATCCAATCCAACTCCAGGCCAAAACACGCGACCAAACGGGGGCGGCAGGTCCGGAGGAGACGCGGCACCGGGCGGAGTTCCAGGAGCGCAGGGATCCGGCAGACGAAGAGACCCCGCAAAGCAGAACTAGGGACGCTGGCTCCACTTTTACGCTGAGCCTTTCGTGAGGCGTGGAGCCCGCCAAGAA
>JAOAPW010000067.1 GCA_025463105.1 Candidatus Acidiferrum typicum
GAGCCTGCATCCGGGGAGTTTCTGGCAAGAAAATCTCCGCCCCACAATCCGGGCGAGCCTCCCCCTCCGGAGACCGTGGCAGTCAATACCGAGGAAATGCAGAAGAAATCGACTAAAGAGGTTCGCAACCAGATCGATATGAGCGTGGCCACGGAGCGGATCCGATCGATCAAGACTCCTATCCTGGTGCAGGGCCGCGACCGCGATCACAATCAGGCGATTTTCAGGGCCAACTATGAACTCTTGCGCGAGGCTGGAAAGGAAGTCACCTGGAAGTCTTACGATCATGACGAACACGGGTTCATATTTGTCAGGCGGAATGCTCAAGGCATCTATGCGCCCGATCCTGTGCAGGCGCAGATTGTGAAGGACTCCATCGTTTACTTCGATAGCTACATGAAGAAGCCGTAGCGGCCAGCGACCTGCACGGAACGGCTCGCGAATTTTAAGATGCCTGAAGGTTTGAGGCTTGCGGCCGCTCTGACTCGTATTGTTTGAGTTTGCGATACAGAGTAGTTTTTCCAATGCCCAGCAGGCGCGCGGCGGCCAGCTTGTCGCCGGCGGTTTCCCGGAGTGCACGGAAAATCGCACGACGCTCGAGAGCCTCCAGCGGCACCAGCTCGTCGCCATCCGTAAGCTTTTCCACGGACGAGTATTGCAGATTCGACGGCAAGTCCCCGGCGTGCAGAATTGGACCGGAGCCAAGCGCCACGGCGCGCTCGATCGCATTTTCAAGCTCGCGAATGTTCCCTGGCCAGTCATAGGCCATGATGCGGCGCATGGCGTCCTCGGAAATCGTGTGGATGGGCCGCGCGGCATCGGAGAATTTTTCAAGAAATGCATTGACCAGCACCGGGATATCGACCCGGCGATCCCGCAGAGGCGGGAGCTTGATCTGCACGACGTTCAAACGGAAATAGAGATCCTGCCGGAACTCGCCGGTGCGAATCGAGGATTCCAGGTCGCGGTTCGTGGCGGCAATCACGCGTGCGCGTATCCCCACGCGTTCGTTCGAGCCCACCGGCTTCACCTCATGTTCCTGCAGCGCGCGCAGCAGTTTTGCCTGCAAATCCACGGGCAGGTCGCCGATTTCGTCAAGAAATAGTGTGCCGTCCCCAGCCGCCTCGAACAGGCCCTGTTTGGAATGCTGCGCGCCGGTAAACGCGCCTTTGACATATCCAAATAACTCAGATTCGATGAGCGTCGGAACGAGGGACGAGCAGTCCACCGGCGAAAACGGCTTATTGCCGCGCGGCCCAGAAAAATGGATCGACCGCGCGACCAGTTCCTTCCCGGTGCCGCTCTCTCCCAATATTAGGACCGGATAAGTATGCTGCGCGACTTTTTCAATCAACTTGTAAACGCGCTGCATTCTCGGGGAGACGCCGATCAATCCGCCAAAACCCGGTTTGCTGCGAAGCTGTTCGCGCAACAACCTGTTCTCCTGATCAAGCTCAATCGAATGCACCAGCCGGTCGAGCTTGGTGCGCAACTCCGCGACGTGGAACGGCTTGGTAATGTAATCTGCCGCTCCCAGCCGAGTCGCCTCAATGGCCGCCTCGATGGTGCCGTATTGCGTGAGCACAATGATTGAAACCTGGGGATTGCCCGAGCGGATCCGCTTGATGAGCTCCAACCCGCCGATTTGAGGAATTTTTAAATCCGTAACCACGATGTCGATGGGATATTGGTCCAGGACAGCGAGAGCCTGCTCGGTGGTAGCCGAAGCATGGACGTGAAGACCCGCTTCGAGGGCTACATCATTACAAAGATCGCGAGTGGTTACTTCGTCGTCGACAATTAGAAGATTGAGCGACGCGAATTTTGACGGAGTGATTTCTACCTTGGTGTCGATTTGCATGATTGGAACCTCATTTCGAAACAGGAGCAAGGGCAGTGCCAAATCAGGAGGAATTGCCAACACCCTTCTAATTAGTCACATATCGTGACTGGGCGGCCACGATGTGGCGCTGATTCTATTGCCATAGTGGGAATTAATGCAAGAGTATTTATATTAATATTCTGATAACTTCTTATTTCCCCTCACAGTGCACGAATGGGATTCACTTCGGGTTTAAATCGGGAATCTTTTCGGCTGCAACAGCGGAAGCTGGCATTTGCACCGCATACAACCCTTCCGTTGCCGAAGCCGCAAAGATGACTCCAGTGCCGGCCTGCGTCGTCAAAGCGGGAAACAAACCATCGGCCAGAGTACCGGCGAGACGCGTCCAGGTGTGACCGGAATCAGCAGATACATATAATCCTCCGGTACGCATGGAAGCTACAAAAATATTCCCCGAAATCGTGAAGCTCTGCACGGGGACGGCAGGCAAACCGCCGCCGGCCTGCCGCCAGTTCTTACCGGCATCGCGAGAAATATACAGGCCATTGACCGCTGTGGAGACCATCATGCGTTCGTCGGCACGGTCGAGATCCAGGCTGAGAGCGCCTCCGGCAGCGAGCGGGAGGTCGTGCCAGCTCCAGGATTTTCCGGCATCGCTGGAAAATACCAGACTGCGGAGTGACACCACCCAGATCCGCTCGCCGTTCGAAGAGACGCGCACAGAGCGCACGGGCAGCGTGGCAAGCGGGCCGATCGGTTTACGTGACCAGGTGGCGCCCTGATCGGCAGACTCCCACAATCCGTTTTCAGTGGCGGCGAACCAGCGAGCTGAACTGAAAGCTATGTCATTTACGATTGGTTCGAATTGCAGCGGCGACGATTTTGTTTTTCGTGAGCGAGGGCCGCGCTGCAGCGAAGCCTTGGCGGCTGTTTCGCCGGTCATTGCGCCCGCGCGCTGCCAGAAATTCTTCTGCGCGTTATACCGCATCAGGCCTCCCTGCGCGAGCGATGCCCACCATCCGTCCGGCCCGGCGTACACACGGAGTATCTGCTCGGTGCGCAAACCCGGGCCCAGCGGCATCCAGGTTTTCCCTCCATCGCCAGTCGCTACAATCGGTTCGGAAGCATTCGCGAGGACAGCAAGGACGCGGCCCGGATTGGATGGATCGAGTGCCAGTGCAAGAATCTGGCGGTGAAAAAATCCGGAATTGGCATCCTGAAAATGTTCGCCACCATCGTCGCTGAGGAGCACGCCGAATTGCTCCGTGCCGATCACCACTCTTCCGGCCCGGCCGCTGGACACGACCACCGTATTGACTACCCAGTCTTGCGGCGTGGTGCGATGCCAGGTCTTTCCGGCATCGGAAGTTTTCCAGAGCCCTTCGGAAGTCGCGGCAAACACCGAATCAGGATGCTGAGGGTCTTGGGTAATCACGTAGGTTCGGCGCGCGCCGTAGGGAATGCCCTGGATCTTTTGCCACTGATCCGCGTCGCCGCGATAGATCCCCGAGCACGCGCCGGCATACACACGCCCTGGCATTGCGTTATCGATGAACAGGCTCATCACGTCAGAATCGTCGATCATGCCGTCGTGAACCGGCCGCCAGGTTCGCCCGCCGTCGGTGGTCTTCCATGGCAAGTGAAAAGTTCCCGCGTAAACCGTTTGCGGATCGCGCGGATCGACGGCCAAAGAATCAAGGTTACGCAGTTCTTCGTGATGTTCCGGCGAGATGCGTTCCCAGGACTTTCCATCATCATGGGAGCGGTACACACCGTCCAAGGTCCCGGCAACGAGTATGTCTGCATCCGAAGGAGCGATGGCCAGCGCACGCACGGCCTGACCTTCCAGCCCTGATGTGCGCCACGTCTGCCCGCCATCCGCGCTGCGAAATATTCCGCCTCCCGCCGCCGGGTCTTGCATCCGTGTGGAAGCAAACAAAACCTTGGAGTCACGTGGATCAACAACAATAGCCGTGATCACCGCATCTTGTCTCGCGCCTGCGCGGCCGAGCAGCGCCCAGTGCTCACCGTCATCTTGCGAACCGAAGATGTGGCCATCCGCCGTCCCGAGGAAGAACTTGCCGGGATGAGACGGGTCCATGGCCAATGAATGAACATCGCCTCCAGGTGGCCCAAGCGGTTTCCAGGTTTGCGCGCGGGCGCCCGTTGCAAACATTAATAATAAAGCGGTGGAAAAAAACTGGCGCATGGAAGAGTTCCGGGCGCAAATACTACGTCCAGCCATATTCGATATTGTACTCGCGA